>DATBVZ010000242.1:0-2923 GCA_036515095.1 Cyclobacteriaceae bacterium
CGCTGTACGTACTGCACTTCAACAATGGCCAGGTAGTGAGTATCATCCGCAACTTTCAATGGAAATACCTTATGGAGCCGCAGTTTGCTGATGACCTTTGCCTTACCGCCAAACCACCGGCACTTTCGCACGAAAGCGGGCAGGATCTTTCTTTCGAGAACGCGTGCCTCGTTATAATTGCCGAAAAGTCTTTCCCACGACAGGTTGGATTTAAATACAGACAACTCGCCCCCCGCCTCTGCTTTGCCGTTCTTTTCTGCCGCGTCCACCTCAAACCAAAAGTAGCCGTAGGGGCCTATGGTGATATAATAGTCTTCTTCCTCAATTGCCTTAAACCGGTTCTGGCTGAATGCCTCTGTGACGTCGCAATGCATGAAGGCCGACAGGTCGAGTGACGTAGACTGGGAGAACTGCGACAGGTTCGCCACCACGATCACCTGTTGCTCTTCGTGTATCCGGGCAAAGCAGATTATTTTTGAATTGGAGCTTTCCAGAAATTGGATCCGGCCACGTCCGAAAGCAGCGATCCTTTTGCGCATGGCAATAATATTCTTTATCCAATGGAGCAGTGAGGATGGATTCTCCTCCTGCATTTTTACGTTCACCGATTCATGGCGGTATCCCGGGTCGGTGATGACGGGCAGATAAAGTTTTTGCGGATTCGCACCCGAAAAACCGGCGTTGATGTTCATGTTCCACTGCATCGGAGTCCGCACCCCTGCCCTTCCGCCGAGGTATACATTGTCACCCATCCCGATCTCATCGCCATAGTATATCACCGGCGAGCCGGGAAGCGAAAACAGCAGCGCGTTCAATAGTTCGATCTTGCGCCGGTCATTGTTCAGCAAAGGTGCGAGCCTGCGGTTGATCCCTGTATTGAACTTCGTTCCGGGGTCATTCGCATAAGCTTTGAACAAGTAGTCCTTTTCTTCATCCGTAACCATCTCCAGTCCCAGTTCATCGTGGTTGCGAAGAAACAATGCCCATTGACCCTGCTCGGGGATGTCCGGGGTCTGCGCGATGATGTCAGTGATCGGGTAGTTGTCCTCCGTGCGCAGGGACAGAAAAATCCGGGGCATGAGGGGATAATGAAAGGTCATGTGGCATTCGTCTCCCCTTCCGAAGTAGCCGGCGGCATCCTCCGGCCACAGGTTTGCTTCCGCTATAAGTATTCTGTTGGGGTAGTGCTTATCGATGTGCGTCCGCAATTTCCGGACAAAGGCATGGGTCTTCGGAAGGTTTTCACAATTGGTTCCTTCCTCTTCATACAAAAAGGGAATGGAAGGCAACCGGAAGCCATCGACACCCTTCTTCAGCCAGAAATCGGCAACCTTAATGATCTCTATCTGTACTTTTGGATTTTCATAGTTGAGTTCGGGAAGGTAGCGGCCGAACCGGTGCCAATAATACGCTTCTGCCTCTTCATCCCATGCCCAATTGGAAGTATTCGAACCCATAATACGGGCATCGCTGTACGTATCGCTGGTTTCGCTCCATACATAGTAATCGCGCGCCGCCGAATTTGCCTTTTCCTTTCTTGCCTGGCGAAACCAGGGGTGTTCATCCGAGGTGTGGTTCAGGATGAGTTCCGTGATCACTCGAATCCCCCTTTGGTGTGCTTCCTTAAGGAAGTTCCTGAAGTCTGTCATGGTACCGTACTCGGGGGCTACGTCACAGTATTCCACGACATCATAACCGTCATCGCGCAAGGGCGACGGATAGAAAGGCAGCAACCAGATGGTATTTATTCCAAGGTCTTCCAGGTAGTCCAGCTTTTGCACGATACCGGGAAAATCTCCTATGCCGTCGCCGTTGCTGTCGCAGAACGCCCTTACCGACAGTTCATACAGTACGGCATCCTTATACCAAAGTTTCGTTCCGTTTTTAGCCTTCGCGCACATTACAGGTTCGATTCGTGAATTTCCACTTTAAATAAATGAAAAGGCATGACATAGGGATCCAGTTCAATGTAGTTCCATTCCTGCGTCCATGTGTAGTACTCGTCCGTTATCAGGTCATGAAGCTTGACATTCAGCGGCCACTGTATTTTCATCGCATCCATCGGCAATTGCACATATCCCGATTGCTTGGAATGCGGATCGAGGTTCACCACGACAAGCATGATGCTGGTGAGGTCGTCCGTCGCTTTCAGATAGGCTATCAGGTTGACGTTGGCCAGATTCAGGAACCGGATATTCCAGGTCGATTGCAGGGCCGGGTTTTCCTTGCGGGCCTTATTCAGCATTGCGATAATATCGGTCATCCGGTTGGTGCGCTTCCAGTCGTACTTCTTAATTTCATATTTCTCCGAATCACGATACTCCTCCTTCCCTTCTACCGGCGTGTTCTCGCAAAATTCGTACGGAGGCCCGTAGATACCATAGTTTGAGGAGAGGGTCGCCGCCAATGCCAGCCGGATGATGAATGTATTCTCACCCTGATGCTGCAAGTGGTAGGGAAGGATATCCGGTGTGTTGGGCCAGAAGTTAGGACGGAAGAAGTTTCTCATCGGCCCACCAACCAGCTCCGTCATATACTCCGTGAGTTCCGGGCGGGTAACACGCCACGTAAAGTACGTGTATGATTGCGTAAAACCTACTTTCGCCAGTGCCGCCATGACCTTAGGCCTTGTGAAAGCCTCCGACAGGAAAATGATGTCTTCGTATTGTTTATTGACTTCATTGATAACCCATTCCCAAAAGCGAAAGGGCTTGGTGTGCGGGTTGTCTACGCGAAATATTTTTACACCCTGTTCGATCCAGTAAAAAAAGACCGATCGCAGCTCCTTCCACAGCGCTTTCCAGTCGTCGCTTTCAAAGTTGAAAGGATAAATATCCTGATATTTTTTTGGCGGGTTTTCCGCATACTGTATGGACCCGTCGGGTCGCTGCCGAAACCAGTCGGGATGCTCTTTCACGTAGGG
>DATBVZ010000243.1:0-8108 GCA_036515095.1 Cyclobacteriaceae bacterium
GGTGCATACGATAACCGTCAATACCGGTGGATTCGACAACGAAGAACTGGCCGAGATCAGTGCGCGTGCCCGGGCTCTTGGCGTTGCCTCTCACAAGAACGTGGACGAGACAAGGAATTATTACGACGGCGTGATCCGATTCCTCATCTACGGCAACGTGCTCAAGAATAACACCTACCCGCTGAGCGTAAGCGCCGAACGGATGTCGCAGGCACTCGCAGTAGCCAACTATGCCAAATCCATTGGCGCTGATGCAGTGGCGCACGGGAGTACGGGTGCAGGCAATGACCAGGTGCGGTTCGATATGATATTTCACATCCTCATCCCCTCCCTCGAAATCATTACTCCCATCCGTGACCTCCGGTTGTCGCGGGAAGAGGAGATCAGCTACCTGAAATCAAAAGGTGTGGAAATGAATTTTGAGAAGGCAATGTACTCCATCAATAAAGGAATATGGGGCACCTCCGTCGGTGGGAAGGAGACCCTGGGTTCGCTGGGCACGCTTCCGGAGAGCGCCTATCCGACGCAACTTACCCGGAAGGACAGAGAGGACATTGTACTGGGGTTTGAAAAGGGGGAATTGAAAAAGATCAATCAAAAGGAATTTGACCACCCCGTTGACGCCATTCAGTACCTCCAGCAATTGGCTGGTCCCTTCGCCATCGGCAGGGACATTCATGTTGGCGACACCATCATAGGCATCAAAGGGCGCGTAGGCTTTGAAGCAGCAGCGCCCCTGATTGTACTCAAGGCACACCATGCCCTTGAGAAACACGTCCTCACCAAATGGCAGCTCACCTGGAAGGATCAGCTCGGACAATTCTATGGCAACTGGCTGCACGAAGGCCAATACCTCGACCCGGTAATGCGCGATATGGAGGCTTTTCTTACCAGCACGCAAAAGCACGTTACGGGCGATGTGCATGTGCAGTTGCATCCGTATCGGTTTCAGGTATCGGGCATTGTGTCCGACTATGACCTCATGTCGTCGAAGTTTGGCACGTATGGTGAAATGAACCTTGGATGGAGCGGAGACGACGTACGTGGTTTTTCCAAAATTTTCGGTAATCAGACAATGATCTATCACCAGGTGGCGGAGCGTGTGAAGGGGAAAGTAGTAAGTAGTAAGTAGTAAGTGGTAAGTGGTAAGTGGAGGCTTGGATGGGTAACGGTACACCGATTTAAGCTTTACGACAAAACACACAGGCATGACCAAAAAAATCAAGGCTGGCATTATCGGTGGAGCAGGCTACACCGGCGGAGAGATGATCAGGTTGCTCATCAATCATCCGGATGTGGAACTTGCATTCGTCCACAGCCGAAGCAATGCCGGTAATCCGTTGTACGAAGTACACGAAGACCTATTGGGTGATACGGCGCTCCAATTCACCGATGCCATTCAGCAGGATGCGGATGTGATCTTTCTGTGTCTCGGACATGGTGAAAGCGAAAAGTTCCTGAAAGAGCACGCAATCAATAACGCAGTCAGGATCATCGACCTGAGTCAGGATTTCAGACTGGGCGAGCCGGCAGGTGACCGTCAATTCGTTTACGGCCTTCCGGAATTGAACCGCGATGCCATCCGGAGGGCCCGAAATATCGCGAACCCGGGATGCTTTGCCACCAGCATCCTGCTGGGACTGCTGCCGCTGGCATCGAGCGGAGATCTGGCCGAGGTCTATGCCACGGGAATAACCGGGTCGACCGGTGCGGGGCAACGCCTGCAAAACACCACCCATTTTACCTGGCGCGCCAATAACATTTCAGCCTATAAGACACTCAACCATCAGCATCTGCGGGAGATAAGACGGTCGATCGGACAAGTGAACCCATCGTACGATAAGGCTATTAATTTTGTACCGTGGAGGGGCGATTTTACCCGTGGCATTTTTGTCAGTTCCTGTATCCCAACCCGGTTGTCACTGAAGGAGGCGGTAACATTATACAACGACTTTTATAGCGGCCACCCGTTCAGTGTAGTCTCTGACGTGCCCATAAGTCTGAAGCAGGTTGTCAATACCAACAAGTGCCTGCTTCATCTGGAAAAGGAGGGAGACACGCTGGTCGTACATTCGGCGCTCGACAATCTCCTCAAAGGAGCCTCAGGCCAGGCGCTCCAGAATATGAACCTTATCTGCGGACTTGAAGAAACGGCCGGACTGCGCCTGAAGAGCATTGTTTTCTAGTACGCACCGATACAGACAACAACCACCCGGCATTCAAATCATACCGATCATGACCTTATTCGACGTCTATCCATTGTTTGATATTGCACCTGCCAGGGCAGAGGGATCCTGGCTTTGGGACGAAAATGGTACGAGGTACCTCGACCTTTACGGAGGGCACGCGGTAATATCCATCGGCCACAGTCATCCGTACTACGTAAAGCGATTGACGGATCAGTTGAATAAGATCGGATTCTATTCCAATAGTGTCCGCAATCCCCTGCAGGTGGAATTCGCAGGCAAACTGGGACAACTTTCGGGGTACCACGACTATCAGTTGTTCCTCTGCAATTCCGGGGCCGAGGCGAATGAGAATGCATTGAAGGTGGCCTCCTTCCTTACAGGGAGAAGAAAGATCATTGCCTTCAGAAAGGCATTTCACGGCCGTACTTCGGGCGCTGTGGCTGCCACTGACAATCCCAAAATTGTGGCGCCATTCAACGCCGGCCACGAGATCGTATTTCTGCCACTGAACGATCAGGATGCCGTAACAAACGTCCTCGACAACACAGTCGCGGCAGTAATTATAGAGGGAATACAGGGTGTTGGGGGAATTCAAATTCCCGATGACTCCTTTCTGCAATTTCTGGAAACAAAATGCGCGGAGAACGGCGCCATGCTGATCCTCGACGAGATACAGTCGGGATATGGCCGGACGGGAAAATTCTTTGCGCACCAATACGCGAATATCAAGCCTCACCTGATCACAATGGCCAAAGGTATGGGCAATGGCTTTCCGGTTGGAGGGGTTATCATCCATCCGGATATCAAGCCGTGGAGCGGCATGCTTGGGACTACCTTCGGCGGCAATTACCTGGCCGCGGCGGCGGGGCTTGCGGTACTGGAGGTAATCGAAAAGGAGGATCTTCTGAACAACGCGCTGGAAATCGGGAAGTATCTCATGGAGGCGCTCGGGGCGTTGAAACCGGTCAACGAGATTCGCGGCAGGGGCCTGATGATCGGTATTGATCTTCCGGAAAGCCTCAAACAGGTGAGAAGCAATCTTCTTCACAGGCATCGTATATTTACCGGTGAGTCGAAACCCAATGTCGTACGCCTCTTGCCCTCTCTTGGTGTGACAAAGGAGCAGGCTGATATGTTCCTGATTGCCTTTGGGGAGGAGTTGAAAGCAGCCGATTGAATTTGATTGCTGAGGCGAAAGCGCGCAGCATATATTGATTATCCATGTAAGGCCTGATTACTACCCGCTGATGAGAAATTTCTTGTCGATAGAAGATGTACCTGACGCCGCTGCGCTGGTGAGCAAAGCCCTGGCCTATAAAAAGGAGCCATTCCGCGACAAACAACTTGGAGCGGGAAAGACCCTGGGTATGTTGTTCCTGAATCCCAGTCTGCGCACAAGGGTAAGCACGCAGGTTGCTGCCCGGAACCTGGGAATGGAAGTGATCATCTTCAACATCGATAAGGAAGGCTGGCAACTGGAATTTGTTGATGGCGTGGTTATGAACGGTAAAACCACGGAGCATGTGAAGGAAGCGGCCGCGGTTTTGGGTCAGTATTTTGACATCCTGTCCGTGCGTACCTTTCCGGCATTAAAGAATAAGGACGAAGATTACAGTGAGCAGGTTATCGGCCAGTTTGTCCGTTATGCGGGAGTTCCCGTGCTGAGCCTGGAGAGCGCCACGCTGCATCCCCTTCAAAGCCTTGCCGACCTGGTCACCATTCAGGAAATTTTTGGGAATCAGCGCCGGCCCAAAGTAGTGATGACCTGGGCTCCGCACGTGAGAGCACTTCCGCAGGCAGTACCCAACTCATTTGCCCAATGGATGGTGAATTGGGGCAAGGCTGACTTTGTGATCACGCACCCGGAAGGGTATGAGCTCGATCAAAAATATACGGGAAATGCAGTAATAGAGCCGGATCAGGATAAGGCGCTCGATGGAGCTGACTTTGTGTATGTCAAGAACTGGTCCTCCGTAAAAGAATACGGGAAAATTCTTACGGATGATCCTTCCTGGATGATCACGAACGGGAAATTGGAGAAGACCAATAGGGCAAAAGTAATGCATTGCCTGCCGGTAAGACGAAACCTTGTGATTGCCGATGAGGTGTTAGACGGTGAGCATTCCGTGGTTGTCCGGCAGGCCGGCAACAGGGTGTGGGCAGCGCAGGCCGTGCTAAGTGAAATGCTGAGTAAAACCTGAACGCAGGGTCATTGCTATGGAGAAGTTGTTTATTATAAAGATAGGGGGTAATGTACTGGATGATCCACAGGCGCTGACCGCCTTTCTTAAGGACTTTGCTGCGATCAGCGAAAAGAAGATCCTCATTCACGGCGGTGGAAAGATTGCCACCCGGCTGGGTGACAAGCTCGGAATCAAGTCGAACTATGTCCAGGGACGAAGAATTACGGATGAATCAACCATTGACCTGGTTACTATGGTTTACGGCGGACTGGTCAACAAGCAATTGGTTGCCGGGCTGCAGCAGTTGGATTGCAATGCGTTCGGCGTAACCGGCGCGGACGGGAATTTAATTCAGGCAGTGAAGCGCCCGGTAAAGGAAATAGACTATGGCTATGTGGGCGACATAACCCCGAAGGATGTTAACGTTCCACTTCTCGGCCAGCTCCTGTACGGGGGTACGGTTCCCGTATTTGCCCCACTGACGCATGCCGGCGGAAGTATGTTGAATACCAACGCGGATACTATTGCATCTGCGCTGGCAATTGCCATGGGAACTCAGTATGATGTCCGCCTTATATATTGCTTTGAGAGGAAAGGAGTGCTGCTGAACGTTGCCGATGACAGTTCTGTAATCACGCACCTGACAGAGGCGAAGTACCGGCAAATGATGGCAGCGAAAGTGCTTGCTGACGGCATTCTTCCCAAACTGGAGAATGCCTTTTCATCCATCCGCCAGGGCGTCAGGGAGGTGCTGATCGGACATGCGGGCGACCTGATCCGGAATACAGGAGAGAACACGGCCGGAACATTGATCACGGCGGCGTAACTAGACGGCTGGTCGGCTGGCCCTCAGGCGCTGATCCGGTGAATATGAATCCAGGCAGCATGGAGAACTGTGCTGGCCCAACTAACAATGTATGCAACAACTTTTTCAACATGCGCTTGGCCTTCTTCAGCAATTGATCGCCATTCCGTCTTTCAGCAAGGAAGAAGAGGAAGTGGCCTCGGTTATCGAAGAGTTCTTTGAGCGTCAGCATATACACTCATACCGGCGGCTGAATAACGTCTGGGTAAAGAATAAACATTTCAATGCAGACAAACCCACCATTCTCCTGAACTCCCATCACGATACCGTGCGTCCAAATACCGGATATACACGCGATCCTTTCAAGCCGGAAATAATCGACGGGAGACTGTACGGTCTGGGCAGCAACGATGCCGGCGGGCCTCTGGTATCTTTGATCGGTACATTTCTTCACTACGTTGACCGCGAAGATCTGAAATACAACCTGATCATGGCGGCAACGGCCGAAGAGGAGATTTCTGGTACGAATGGCATCGAAAGCATATGGTCGTCACTCGCACCCGTTGATTTTGCTATTGTAGGTGAGCCAACGCTCTGCGGAATGGCCACAGCCGAAAAGGGATTGATGGTCCTTGACTGTGTAGCAAAAGGAAAGCCGGGTCACGCCGCGCGCGAAGAAGGGATCAATGCGATCTATGAGGCCGCGGATGACATCGTATGGGTTCGCAATTACAAATTCCCGGCGATTTCCGAGGCGCTGGGCGAAATGAAGATGACCGTGACCATAATCAATGCAGGACGACAACACAATGTGGTGCCGGGTGAATGTACTTTTACCATAGATGTCAGGGTCACCGACAAGTATACCCTGGAAGAGTCGCTGGAGATCATCAGGAGCAACCTGAAAAGCCAGATTACGCCGCGTTCGATGCGAATGCGTCCTTCCGGTATTTCTGATGACCATCCCCTCGTGGTCTCCGCCAGGAAGCTCGGGCTGAATCTGTATGGCTCGCCCACAACCTCCGATCAGGCCCTCATCCCGGTACCGTCCGTGAAAATGGGACCCGGTGATTCTGCGCGGTCCCATTCTGCAGATGAATTTATTTTTGTTGATGAGATCCGTCAGGGCATTGAGATGTATGTTAAGTTACTGGATAATGTAATTTTGTAGCGGCTAAGGCTTACGCTTCTAAAAACGCATATGAAACTCTGGCAAAAAGATAAGGCATCACTGAAGGCTGTCGAGGATTTCACGGTAGGGCGTGACCGTGAAATGGACATGTACCTGGCGTCGTTTGATGTGCTGGGATCACTGGCTCATATCCGTATGCTGGAATCGATCGGCCTGCTCACCACAGAAGAGTTGGGGGTCCTGACGGTGGAGCTGAGAAACATTTATCAGCAGATAAGCGATGGCAAGTTTGTCCTCGAAGAAGGGGTTGAAGATGTCCATTCGGCGATCGAGCTGATCTTGACGCAAAAGCTGGGCGATACAGGGAAGAAAATACACAGCGGACGTTCGCGGAATGATCAGGTGCTGGTAGATATTCGCCTTTACCTGCGTCACGAGTTGCGGCAGGTCGTTGAGGCAATGCACGGCCTGTTTGACCTGCTGCTTTCCCAAAGCGAAAAGTTCAGGGATTACCTGCTGCCGGGTTATACCCACCTGCAATTGGCCATGCCGTCATCTTTTGGCCTCTGGTTTGGCGCTTATGCGGAAGGTCTTGCTGATGACCTGATCACCATTGAAGCTGCCTACAGGGTGGTTAACAAAAATCCGCTGGGTTCCGGAGCAGGTTATGGATCCTCATTCCCCCTGAACAGAACAATGACTACGGAGCTGCTTGGATTTGATGCGCTCAATTACAATGTGGTCTACGCTCAGATGGGTAGGGGAAAGGTTGAAAGGATCGTAGCTTCGTCCCTTGCAAACGTGGCGGCCACATTGGCAAAGCTATCTATGGATGCCTGTTTGTTTCTGAATCAGAATTTCGGTTTCATCAGCTTCCCGGATGAGCTGACAACAGGATCAAGCATAATGCCTCACAAAAAGAATCCGGATGTTTTCGAACTGATCCGGGGCCGCTGCAACCGGATAATGGGCCTGCCCAACGATATTGCTATGCTTACGGCAAATCTGCCCTCCGGTTACCACCGCGATATGCAGTTGTTGAAGGAATTGTTGTTCCCGGCCTTTCAAAACCTCCGGGATTGCATCAGCATGATGAATCTGATGTTGTCCGGCATTCACGTCAGGGAGAACATCCTCGGGGACGACAAGTACAAATACCTTTTCAGTGTGGAAGAGGTAAACCGGCGCGTACACTCAGGCGTTCCTTTCAGGGATGCGTACCGGCAGGTAGGGGAGGAGATTGAATCCGGTAAATACAATCCACCCCGGAATGTCAACCATACGCACGAAGGGAGCATAGGCAACCTTTGCAACGATAAGATCAGGGCACACTTCGAAGAGGTCCTCCGGGAGTTTCTATTCGGGCAAATTGACGATTCCACGAACGATCTGCTGGGTTACCATTGAGTTGGCTGTAACAGCATTAATTGGTAAGGTGCCGGAATTATTATAATTGCCGTACCGTTTAGTTTTTTGTACCATTGCTTTTTATGGAGCCGCAGGAAATCCTATTCATTATCCTTGCTATAGTTACGATCAGCTATGCATTCGAACAGGTACTGGACTACCTTAACCTGAAGCATCAGCGTCCGGATATCCCGGCGGAAGTTGAATCGTTCTATGACCGGGAGAAGTACCTTCGCTCACTGGCTTATCACAAAGATCAAACGAACTTTGGGTTTGTCACTTCGGCCTTTGGCTTCGCACTCTCCATGATCATGTTGTTAACGGGCGGATTTGGATGGGTGGACGGGCTGCTGCGTTCGGTGATCAGCAATGATACCTGGCTCGCTATTGCT
>DATBVZ010000244.1:0-8401 GCA_036515095.1 Cyclobacteriaceae bacterium
GAGGCGAGCGTTGGTGCGATCCAACAGCTTTGCCGGGAAAACGGCATAACTGCCATCCATTCGGATGATCCCGTTGTCTTCACTTCAGGTGATCTTGGGCGTTTCAGTTGCATAATCTTCTCAAATACCAACAATGAGGCGTTCACTGAGGAAGAACAGAAAGAGGCCTTCGTCAGGTACATCCGAAACGGAGGAGGATTTGTTGGGATCCATTCGGCCTCAGGCTCTGAACGGCAATGGCCATGGTTCTGGGCCATGTTGGGTGGAAAATTCGTTCGTCACCCCAAGTATCAGGAATTCATCATAAAAGTAGTTGACAACACCCATCCGGCCACCGCTTTCATGGACAGCACGTGGAATTGGGAAGACGAGTGCTACTACCTCGACCGATTGAATCCGGACATTCACGTCCTTCTGGCCGCCGATCTTACCACCGTTGAAGATGACCGCAGGAATGAATATCCGGGAACCGTATTTGGCGACCTGTTTCCGCTGGCATGGTATCACGAATTTGAGGGAGGCCGGCAATTTTATACCGCGCTGGGTCACGATGCCGATCATTACAAGAATCCCGCATTCCTTAAGCACCTTTGGGGTGGAATCTCCTGGGCCATGAGAAAATAACGATCACGGCCGGTCGCGCTCAGGATTTTTTGCTGCGTTGGTTCTGAAGCCGGATAGTACGGCCGCGGAGCACAATATCAACAGGCCGGCCGGATTCCAATATAGTTTCTGTTTTTCTCTTTGTTACAATTACGTTGATGACGCGACCTCTGAAATCAAGCCGGAAAGAGTACGACTTCCATTGCTGAGGGATGAAGGGATTAAAGTGAAGCTTGCCGTCCCTGACCCGCATTCCCCCAAAACCCTTTACAAGACTCATCCACGTACCTGCCATGCTCGTGATGTGGCAGCCATCCTCCGTGTCGTTATTATAATCGTCGAGATCGAGCCGCGCGGTACGCAGGTAGAACTCATATGCCTTGTCGGTGTACCCCAGTCTGGATGCCAGGATCACATGCACACACGGCGACAAGGAAGATTCATGGACGGTCATTGGCTCGTAGAAATCAAAATTTCTCCGGATGGTATCTTCATCAAATTCGTCCTCGAAAAAATACAGGCCTTGCAGCACATCCGCCTGCTTGATAAAACATGACCGGAGTATCCTGTCCCACGACCATTTCTGGTTCAGCGGGCGGTCTTCGAGCCCGAGATTCGCTGCTTTTAACAACTCTTTGTCAAGAAAACCATCCTGTTGCAGAACGATTTTCCGCTCGGGGTCTTCCGGGAAATACATCCGGGTAGCGATCGAATGCCAGTGGCCGAGTTCTTCTTTTTCCCTGAATTTCACCTTCCTCGCTATTTCCTTGTAGCGGGTGAGGTTCTTTTTCCGAACGTCGGCTGCGCATTGGGCGGTGTATTGCAAGGTCCACACAGCAAACTTGTTTGTGTACCAGTTGTTGCTGACGTTGTTTTCGTACTCGTTGGGACCCGTCACACCGAGCATGACGTATTTCCTTTTGTTTTCTGACCAGTTTACGCGTTGCGCCCAAAAGCGTGAGATCCCGATCAATACCTCGAGCCCGTACTCCGCGAGATAATGCTGATCGCCGGTATACCTGATATAGTCGTAGATCGCAAAAGCGATCGCTCCGTTGCGGTGGATCTCCTCGAATGTTATCTCCCACTCGTTGTGGCACTCTTCGCCGTTCATTGTCACCATCGGATACAGCGCCGCGCCACCGCTGAATCCAAGTTTTTGCGCATTTTCAATGGCCTTCTCCAGGTGTTTATAGCGGTATACCAACAGATTCCTCGCCACGCTAGGATCAGCCGTGCCCAGAAAAAAAGGCAGGCAATAAGCTTCGGTGTCCCAGTAGGTACTCCCGCCGTATTTTTCACCCGTGAAACCTTTCGGGCCGATATTAAGCCGTTCATCGTCGCCGGTATACGTCTGCATCAATTGAAAAATATTGAACCGTATTCCCTGCTGCGCCGCCGTATCCCCGTTGATGGTTATATCGCATTTACGCCACTTACTCTCCCACACCTTTGCATGCGCCTGAAAGAGTTTATCGAAACCATCTTTAACGGCTTTCTCAAGAACCTTGCGGCAGGCCCCGGTCATCGCTGCCTTCGGGTGATTTTCGGATGACAATACCGCGCCGTACTTTACCACCACCAGCTCGTTTCCCTGCTCCAGGTCAAGCTGGATTACATTGCCTGCAAACTTTTCACGCAATTCAACATTGACCCGGGAATGAAGCTTCCCTTTGCCGGCGGAGAGCCTGTATTCCATGCCTGTGGTTACGTGGAAGAAAGTCTTCCTGGTCTGGGCTGTAACCAGCGCCCGGCCTTCCGAAGCTTCCCTGTGTACCTCCTCCCAGAATTTCTCGTCATAGTTTGAATCCTTATTGACAACATCGGCATTAACATAGATCGAAAGGGTTGCCGTGGAAGAAAAATTGAGGGGAAGCAGGACGTAGCGGATAGCTCCGATCTCACCATTGGCCATGCTGCAAAACCGGCGGGAATCAACACGCACGCGTTTCCCGTCCGGTAAGGTTGCTGTAAACCTTCTGGTGAGAAGCCCGGTTTTCATGTCCAGTTCCCGGTAAAAGTCTTCGACTTCGCATTTCGCCAGATCGAGCTTCTGATTGTCGATCGACACATGGATTCCGATCCAGCTTGGCGCATTCAATACCTTGGCAAAGTATTCGGGATAGCCGTTCTTCCACCATCCCACCCGTGTTTTGTCGGGGTAATACACGCCGGCTACATAGCTACCCCGCAGCGATTTTCCGGAATATTCTTCCTCGAAGTTTGCGCGCTGTCCCATTCGTCCGTTGCCGATACTAAACAGGCTCTCCGAGATCTCCTGAACGTTCGGATCAAGCCTGTCCTCGATTATTTTCCAATCGTCATGCCTGATGTAGTTCTTCATAGTTGACAAGTATCAGGTTAAAGTCTGTGAATAGCGGTTGCATCAGGAAACGTCGAGACCAGCGAGCATTTCCATGTCGAAGTCACCGGTCTTACTGATTACCATATCCGCCTTGCCCAATCGTTCGGCAGACCCCACGCCAACGCATTTCATACCGGCTGCCAGCGCTGCCTCGACGCCTGCCTCCGCATCTTCAAAAACAAGGCAATTTGCAGGCGGCACACTGAGCATCCGGGCTGTCAGGAGGAATATTTCCGGGTCAGGCTTGGTATGGGTAATCATAGTACCATCAACAAGCGCATCAAACAGTGCGCCTATGCTCAGCCGGGCAATGACGGTCCTTGCATTCCTACTGCTGGATGCAAGCGCAACGCGGTATCCACCCGACTTCAATTCAGTAATAAGAGACGGTACACCGGGATAGATCTCGCCGGGTTGCATTTCTTCAATAAGCCCGGTAAACCAGGTGTTCTTCAGGTCGGCCAACCTTTCCTTTTCCGGTTCACTGGTATTCACACCGCCGATTTGCAGAACAATCTCAAGGGATTGCCTGCGGCTTACACCCTTCAATCGCTCGTTATCCTCAGGGGTGAGTTTGAACCCGAGTTCATTAGCCAATCGTTTCCAGGCCAGAAAGTGGTAGTGGGCCGTGTCCACAATGACACCGTCGAGGTCGAATATGCAGGCATCAATCAAAGCATGGGCAATTAAGTTGTTCGCTATCTTGTCGCTCATCAAGGTTGGTTAAGGTCATAGGTTTTACGGATGAGCGCATCGGTCTCCTCGAGCGACTTAAACACATCAAAGGTCTTGCCCTGCGTCCGCAATGCGCCGAGTGCATTCCCATACTGTGCAGCCATGATGTAGTTCCTGGGATCCTGCAACAGGCCATAACCCAGGCCACCCGCGAAAGAATCTCCCGCACCGGTAGTGTCTATAACATGATCGACGCTGACCGCGGGAATCATCACTTCTGCAATCTCGCGACCCGACTTGTAATAAACCATGCATCCCCGTGCATCGAGTGTGATATAAACGCACTTGACACCCAGGTTAATGCAATGACGGGCAAATCCCCTTAGCAAATCGAAATCGAGTTCAACTTCCCTGGCAAAGTCGCGCGTTTCATATTCCTTTTTGAACCATGATGCATGGGCCTCCTCGAGGTTCATCTTCAGTACGTCGATAAACGGAAGCCACAGATCGCGGTCTACCCAAAATTTTCGCTGACGTTCGCCGTTGACGAGGCAGGCAGTAGTTGGTCCGTGGGCATCAAAAATTATGATCCCCTTGCTTTTTGATTTGATGAATTTCAAGGTATCCAACGACACCTCATAGTCGCTTATGGGTACAAACACAAACACATCACACTGAATGAGATTTTTTACATCATCGGGCAGGATAGGATCCATGAAGCCCGTCTGGCGCTCCAACCTGTTATTCATATCCAGAAACCTCAGGCTTATAATATCGCCCTGATCATTCTTGGAGGTGATGTACCGCAGGTCGATACCGCGATGGCCTTTGAAGACCTCCCCCACGTTGTCAAGATCCACACGCCGCACATGACTCACGGGATAGATCAGGATCCTGTCGCCGGCCATGATAGAGAGTGCGATTACCGGGTGGGCAATGCAACCCCACTTTTGGATAAGATCGCCGTTGTGTGTAACAATGTGATCGCGCGGAACGGGTCCCAGAATAGCTATTTGTTTCATGAATCCTCCTTTCTTGATTTGTCATTTAGCTTTCTTGTCCATAAGGAAAGCGGCCCCAAACACGCCTGCACTATCGCCCAGGACCGGCCTTACTATTGGCGTTTCGACCCGGTTATTAAAAATATTCTTTCTTATGTGATCAACGCCTTCCGTATATATCAAATCAATGTTACCCAATCCTCCTCCTATAACAATCACATGCGGATCAACGATATTTATGATCACGCTAATTGCCTGTCCGAAGAAACGGGTCAGCCGTTCCAGTGTTTCTCTTGCAACCGGATCGGCGCCGGCATCGGATACAATGGCTTGCATGGTTTTCCTGGTTCCTGATCGCATCTGATAAAAGCTTTCCAGGGCGGGTCCTGAAAGGACTTTCTCCACGCAGCCTGTCTTACCGCAGTAGCAGGGTCCGCCCGAAGCATCCAGGAAATTGTGTCCCCACTCGCCTCCAATTCCCTGAAGCCCGTTAATGAACTCGCCGTTAACGACGAGACCTCCGCCGACACCCGTGCCCATAATGACGCCAAAAACGACAGGCGCATGTGGAAACCGTTCCTTTACAACCCCCAAACGGGTTTCCGCCAGCGCAAAGCAATTGGCATCATTGGCCATTAGAATTTCCGCTCCAAGGGCGTTTTCCAGGTCTTTCTTTAACGGTCTTCCATTGAGCGCCGTCGTGTTGCAATTCTTCATCACGCCGAGCTGGGGGTCCAGGGTTCCAGGTGTAGCTATCCCTACCCGTTGTGCCGTGTATCCTGCCGATTCCGACATTTTCCGGAACATTCTTGTGATCTGGCTGACCATGTGCTCGTACCCACGAAAGGCTTCCGTGGGAATTCGCTCCCTGAAAGTCACTCTCGGGTTCGATGGAGCGTCCAGGATCGCTCCTTCTATCTTCGTTCCGCCGAGATCAATTCCCCAAAGGTTGTTTTGCATACTAAAACCTGAAGATTAATTGAACGTGCACCCGGGATCGCCCCAAAGGCCCGGGGATATAAAAGCCTGGTAAGATAAAATACTTACCCGTAAAAGGTATAATTCAGTGTACTTTATTGATCCGGCCATCTATCCTGAGAGTCTCGCGTCGGCTACCAGAATGTCCAGTTGCTGAAGTTCCGCTGCCCTCCTGGTTGCAGGCCATCCGGCATAGTGGCCGAACTCATCCGCTACCTGTTCCTTCCACTTCAGCACACTATGTATGTCGAAGTTCAGGCGGCCGGTCCTCCGAAGAAAAAAGTCGGAAAGGGTAACTATCATTTCGTGGTGAAAGCAAAACCACAGCTCCGCGAGCAACAGTGCCAGGTCCTTATCCTGTACATGCCTTTGCTGTAAAAAATAACGCAGTATCTCCTCCGTTTGCTGACCGTAGTTCTCAACCAGATATACCGCGGTCAATTCATCAAGTCCTTCCAATTGCCGCGCAATGCTTTCGCGGTAGGAGTTCACTTCGTCGTAGGAATTGAATCCATTACCTATTAGCTTAATGGAATGGGTAAAGCAGGGTCTGAATGCAGAGGGATCAAAATGCTTGTAGATGACAAGGTCCACCACCCTCTCCGCCATCTTCCGGTAACCGGTAAGTTTGCCTCCGGCAATGGATATCAGTCCTGATCGTGATTCAAATATCTCATCCTTTCGCGACAGTTCGGAGGCTGACTTTCCTTCTTCGTGAATCAACGGACGGAGTCCCGCCCAGCTGGATTCAACATCGTCCGTTGTCAGGTTAACAGCAGGAAACATGTTGTTTACCGCTTTGATCAGGTACTTTGCGTCTTCCGCGTCGGCCACAACATGATCCTTATCGCCGGTGTAATTGGTATCTGTAGTTCCCACATAGGTGATACGACCCCGGGGAATTGAAAATACCATCCGGCCGTCATCCACATCGAAATAAATAGCCTGCTGGACGGGTAGCTTATCCCTGGGAACCACGATATGTACGCCTTTGGTGAGGTGAAGGCGCTTTCCAGCACGCGATTTGTCCAATTCCCTGAGGTCATCAACCCACGGTCCCGCTGCACTAACCACAACGGTAGACTTGATCTCCATCGCGTTGCCGGATAACATGTCCCTGACAGTAGCACCGGCAATTCGCTTTTCGCTATGCAAGAAGTTTACGGCGTTGGCGTAGTTGAGGCAGATCGCGCCGCGTTGAAATGCGGTCTTCAATATTTCCAGGGTAAGGCGCGCGTCATCGGTACGGTACTCCGCGTAAATAGCCCCGCCCTTGATAGCTTCTCTCCTGAGGAGGGGCTCGTATCGGAGGGTCTGTGGCCTGGTAAGCATTCGCCGCTGGTCGGTTTTCTTTACGTCGGCCAGCCAATCGTAAATTTTCAGGCCGATTGAAGTGATCCAGTAACCGAACGATTTTCCCTCGAATAGGGGCAGGAGCATCTTTTCCGGTATCACCAGGTGCGGGGCGAGACTATGGACGACAGCGCGTTCACTTCCAACTTCCTTGACCAGACCGAATTCAAATTGCTTGAGGTACCGCAGGCCGCCGTGTATCAACTTGGTCGACCTGCTGCTTGTGCCCGAGGCGAAGTCGTTCTTCTCCACCAGGGCAACCTTAAGTCCGCGCGACACGGCATCCAGCGCGATACCGGCACCCGTGATACCGCCGCCAATGACAAGAAGATCAAACGATTCCGAACGAAGGCGGTCTATCAGCTGATCCCGGAAAGTAAATGAAAAACCATGCGGTGCCATTGGGAATTGTTGATGTGTTGGTGTGCCTGCCTGCCATCGCGCTGGTCTTTGGGGGGCAGGCAGGCAGGTTGATGTGCTGGTTCACCGCCCTAAATACCTATACACCTATATACCTATACACTTATATACCTACCTTACCCCACCCCTTGGTGCGATCCACAGCCTTGATCCAACCCTTGTAGAGCCGTCTTCTGGTTTCCTCATCCATTGCCGGCACAAAGGTCCTTTCAACCCAGCGATTCGTGATGATGTCTTCCTTCTTCCAGAGGCCGGATTGGATGCCTGCAAGAAATGCCGCACCCATGGCCGTGGATTCAATGACCTCGGGACGCTCAACGCTGGCACCCAGGATGTCGGCCTGAAATTGCATGAGGACATTGTTGGCGCACGCACCGCCATCCACTTTTAGCGTCGAAAGGGAAATGCCTGCATCATCCTGCATAGCCACCAATATGTCTTTGGTCTGGTAGGCCATGGATTCAAGTGTAGCCTTAATGATGTGATCCTTGCCTGTGTCTCTGGTTAGTCCGAAAATGGCGCCGCGCGCATACATGTCCCAGTATGGCGCGCCCAATCCGGCAAATGCGGGGACGACATATACCTCATTGGAGCCCAATGCCTTCGTGGCAAAGTATTCTGAGTCTTTTGATTGGTCGATCATATGCATGCTATCGCGGAGCCATTGAACGGCCGCACCTGCTATAAACACACTCCCTTCCAGCGCATATTCAACTTTTCCATCAAGGCCCCAGGCAATCGTTGTTACCAAGCCGTTCTGTGACAGCTGGATTTTGCTGCCCGTATTCATCAGCATAAAGCAGCCCGTGCCGTACGTATTCTTTACCATCCCGGGCTCGAAGCATGCCTGACCAAACAGTGCGGCATGCTGATCACCAGCCACGCCGGCAATTGGCACGTTGTCCTGGCCTGCTTTCCAATGACCAAAATCCGCTGCCGAAGGCAGTACGGACGGCAGCATGGACTCCGGGATGCCCAATTCCCCCAGCAGCTTCTTGTCCCATTG
>DATBVZ010000245.1:0-4117 GCA_036515095.1 Cyclobacteriaceae bacterium
TGTAACCGGACCCGCTTTTGTATAGCCGCCGGACAAGGTATCAGGACTATCTGTTCCGAACCGAATGCCAAAGGGACTGACTATATCGTTGACATTCGTTTGTTCAAGGGTCGACCAGTAGTCCACGTCCATAACCATAAACAAAGAGCCACCGTTTTGGAGGAATTGTCTTATAGCGGCAACTTCTGTCCCGTCGTATTTCGCGGAGGGTATGTGGATGAACAGCAGGTCACATTCTGCCAATTGCTCAGGGTTTACTTTCGATTTGACATAACCTATTCCCGCGTTGACGGACCGTGCGCTTTTGGTGATCTGGTCGGTCATATACTTTACCCGTTCTATAAAGTTTGCATCCATCCCTGCCATGTCCGCCGGGTCATTCCAGAATTTCTGACCATGCACAACGTCAATCAGGATTTGATGACCGGTGGCAGCGGACTGAGCAGTCAACCTGCCGGTATACGATGCCAGCAGCAAGATGATAATGATTAATTTTCTTTTCATAGTGCAGTCACTTTCAGTTATACAGGATAGGTTAGTGGACGCCAATGATAGTGCCAGAAAAATATCGTCAGGAAGGATGCGGATATGCGAAAAGTGCATCAGCAGGTGTCCGGGCGTGGAACGATGCTGCCCGTTCGCGGGACTTTATCACACCTGATTGATAATGACTTACCTCAAAAATCAGGTAAATCATTTCAAAAGAGATGGAAGAGAAAGCGCCTGTGCAGTCTAATAAATGAAGGAATTATGGTGAAGCTGCGCGTAAAAGAAATCCATACCTTGTAACAATTCTTCTGCTCCGAAATCAAGCGTCTGGCATAAGAACGATCCAAATGGTGGCAGAAGCTACGACCGACACTTTAATCCCATGAAAGCAGTTGTGTATGAACGATACGGCACCCCTGATGAATTGGTGTTGAAGGAAATTGAGCGACCTGTTCCAAAGGACAATGAGGCGCTGGTAAGGGTGCATGCGGTGTCGATCAATTCGTGGGACTGGGACATGCTGCGCGGCAGACCTTATATCGTTCGGATGTGGGGACTGCTTAAGCCGAAGTACCAGATTCCTGGAGCAGACATCGCCGGAAGAGTTGAGACTGTGGGCAAAAATGTAGCGAAGTTCAAGCCGGGCGACGAAGTGTTCGGCGATCTGTGTGAAAATGGCTGGGGTGGTTTTGCAGAGTACGTTTGTGCGCGTGATGATGCACTTGCACTGAAGTCGCCGCGCATGACCTTTGAAGAGGCTGCAGCAATACCCCAGGCGGGATTGATGGCGTTGCAGAGTATTCGCGATAAAGGAGAGACCAATCCGGGCAAGTGTGTGTTGATCAACGGTGCCGGCGGGGGCGTAGGAACTTTTGCCGTGCAGATTGCAAAGACTTTAGGAGCAGAGGTGACGGTTGTGGACGCCTCCCACAAACTTGAACTGTTGAAGTCGATCGGTGCGGATCACCTTATTGATTACAGGAAAACGGATTTTACAAAGAATGGAAAGTTGTATGATCTGATCGTGGACGTTGTAGCCCGTCGTTCGGTCTTCGAATACAAGCGTACATTGAATCCCGGCGGAATTTTCCTGATGGTGGGAGGTACCGGGTCGGCGATCATCCAGGCGATGGTGTTTGGTCCTCTGATTTCACAGTCTCCAAAAGGCAAAAGGCTGGGCATTCTTGCCCACAAACCCAACAAGGGGCTGGATGCCATGAACGAATTTTTCGAATCGGACAAAGTGAAGCCCGTTATTGACCGGGTCTTTCCCCTTGATGAGGTTGCTGATGCATTCGCATATTATGGAAGTGGGCGATTTAAGGGGAAGGTTGTCGTGAGGTGCGTTTGAGGAATTTTGGTGACTATTTGAGAACTGCGCTGTCTGACGGCCTTGACCTGCTGGAAGGTCTACTTATTAGTATCGTATACCTCTTCCAGCTCTCAGCCCCAATCCCTGGAACAGTGCCGGACGTTGTGTAGTACCGTTTTCCGGAAGGCCATAAAAATGGTAAATTATGCTTCCCTGACCTCTAACTACCCATGAGAGTGCTTTTCATCCTTGTCGTATTCATGAGTTTGGCAGATATTCCGCTTTTTGGCCAAACCTACAGCTTCTCAGGGCAGGCGGATACGGCCAGTATTAACAAACTCATCCGCACCGTCAACAGCACCCTTGGTCCGGACATTTCCCAGGCTGAACAACATGCAAAAGAGGCTCTGGCATTGTCTGAAAGACTAGACTATTCAAAAGGCCTGATCGAAAGTCACCAGGCATTGGCCGACATTAATATAACACGCGGAAATTATGCGCAGGCAGAAAAATTGATCCTGAACGGTCTCGCATTAAGTGAAGAGGCGAAAGATGCTGTGTTACTCGCGAAATGTTATCTTCTGATATACCGGTTCTTGTTTGAAAGAGGCGAGTACGACAGTGCCGCAACGTTTAACGAGAGAGCCGGAGCGTTGGGTACTAAATTGTCTAACCGGGAAATTCTCGCGTTTTTCTATAGCAACGAAGGGATCATCACCGCAATGGGTGGCGATCGTACCGCCGGCATGGAACACTTTCTTAAATCCCTGGAGATGTTCAGAGAATTGAAAAATGAAGCTCAGGTTGGCGTTGCGATGATTAGAATAGGGCACACATTCGAACTTGCCGGCAACTATGAAAAAGCTATTGATTATTTGTTACAATCGCTGGAGATCAACCAAAGACTTAATAACCACAGCAATGCCGGATGGTCATTATTGAATCTGGGAGTTGCGTATTCCAGGGTCGATAATATTCCCCTTGCCGTGGCCTATTATAAGAAGGCTCTTGAACTGGCTGAGAAGGGGGAAAATTTCCGGCTTACCCTGGCCTGCCTGGATAACTTGGGTGGCAAGTACTCCATGCAGGGCGATTTCACAAATGCAGTCGACTACCTGATGCGGGCCTACCGGCTTTCAACGAGATCGGGTCACAATTCCAGGACGGTATACATAACCGGTAACCTTGCTGAAAATTATTTATACATGGGCCGTTATGACTCGGCCGAGCTGTTTGGATTGGAGAACCTGAGAATCGCTGTCCGTGAAAAAAATGCATTTGAAAAAAGACAGGCTTACCTGGTGCTATCCCGGATTTACGCCGCGAAGTATGAATACGCCAAGGCCCATGAAATGTTGCAGCGCCACGTCGCTCTGACGGACAGTACCTTCAACGAAGAGAAGTCGCGGCAAATTGAAGAGATTCGTGAAAAATATGAAACAGAGCGGAAAGAGCAGATGATCGTTAACTTAAGAGCGGCCAACGAAAATGCGCTATTCAAAAACCGAACCTATGCCGGTGCAGCAGTCGGTTCGCTGCTCCTCGGCGGATTATTGTTCTACATTCAGCGTCTTAAGGCAAAACGGAACCGCACGCTGTTGGAAAAGGAGCAGGAAGTGGACCGGATGAAATCGCGTTTCTTCGCCAACATATCACACGAGTTCCGTACGCCACTCACACTAATCCTGGGGCCGATTCCCGATATGCTTTCCAAAACACAGGACCCTGCGACCAGGAAACAGCTACGTGTAATGAACAACAATGCCAGTCGGCTGCTGGATCTTATCAACCAGTTACTGGACCTCTCGAAAATAGAATCCGGGAGCATGAAGCTGCAGGTTTCAAAGTCCGACATCATCACGGTGGTAAAGGGTGTGACGTTGTCTTTCCACTCCATCATTGAGCAAAAAGAAATTGATTTGGCCTTGAACATTTGCCCGCAGAAACTCGAGATGAATTTTGACCGATCGAAATTTGAAACGGTACTGACCAACCTCCTGGCCAATGCATTTAAATTCACACCTCCGAAAGGGCGCATTAGCGTGGAGTCAAAAATGGTTAAGCGAAATACGAAGCGCGGGCAGCGGGAGTTCATTGAGATCTCGGTAGCCGATACAGGAAGCGGTATACCGGAGAAGGACCTTGGAAATATCTTCAACCGGTTCTACCAATCTGACAACAACCAGTTGTCGCAACAGGAGGGTTCGGGCATCGGATTGGCCCTGTCGAAAGAACTGGTGGAACTGCATGGGGGCGGTATTTATTCCTGGAGCAAATTGGGCGAAGGAACGAAAGTTGCTTTTGACATTCCCATTG
>DATBVZ010000246.1:0-3798 GCA_036515095.1 Cyclobacteriaceae bacterium
AGAACTGGAAAAGGCCAATCGCGTGGCTGACTTCCTGGAACTCGGCGAACTGATCGTTGACGATGCGCTCAACCGTAGCGAGTCGTGCGGCGGCCACTTTCGCGAAGAATCGCAGACGCCGGAAGGGGAGGCGTTGCGAAAGGACGATGAATTCTCTTTTGTATCTGCATGGGAATTCAAAGGTGAGGACCAGCCTGAGGTATTGCACCGCGAAGACCTGCAGTTTGAGAATGTTAAGTTGACGCAAAGAAGTTATAAGTAACCATGAAGATTACACTGAAAGTCTGGAGACAAAAGAATGCGGCGTCAAGGGGCGAACTCAGGACGTACGAACTCAATGAAATATCTCCGGATATGTCTTTCCTGGAATTGTTTGACATACTGAACACAGACCTTATCAGGAAGGGCGAAGAGCCGGTAGCTTTTGATCACGATTGCAGGGAGGGCATTTGCGGAGCGTGCGCTATGTATATCAACGGCCGCCCCCATGGCCCGCTTCAAACGACCACCTGCCAGTTGCATATGCGAAGCTTCGCTGACGGTGATACCATCGTTGTGGAGCCCTGGCGGGCAAAGGCCTTTCCGGTAATCAAAGACCTGGTAGTAGACCGTTCGGCATTTGATCGCATACAGCAGGCCGGCGGATATATATCCGTAAATACAGGAGGCGTTCCCGATGCAAACGAAATACCCATACCCAAGAAAGTAGCTGACGAAGCTTTTGATTCGGCCACTTGCATCGGATGCGGTGCCTGCGTGGCCGCCTGCAAGAATTCTTCCGCTGCCCTGTTTGTTGGCGCCAAGATCTCTCAGTTTGCACTGTTGCCGCAAGGCAGGCCGGAACGGAGAACGAGGGCTGAAAGGATGATTGCCCAAATGGATGCGGAAGGCTTCGGATCCTGCACCAACACGGGAGCGTGCGAAGTCGAATGTCCTAAGGGCATCAGCCTCAGCAATATCGCCCGGATGAACCGCGAATTTTTTTCAGCGAAAATTACGTCGGACAATGTATAATTAATGCAAAAACCATGGGCATCAAGAAATCCGGCCCCTTCCGGGAGTCTTTTTTTATCCATAAAAACATACAGCGTACCGTAAGCAATGGCATAACGCATTAGCTTTGTGGGCTTACTTTTGGCACGGATGTGGCATATTGAAGGCTTAAAGCATTTTTACGTGAAGCATTTTTTCGCCATCCTATTCCTGCTGTTGGCGGGCTGCAGCCAGAAAACAATCCCCCCGGGATCTGTTAAACCGGATTGGCTATCTGCCAAGCCTTTTCCTCAGGGATATTATACGGGTATCGGGCATAGCCTGAAGGATGGCACCGGCAACTATATTCAGGTTGCGAAGAAGAATGCCCTGGAAGACCTTGTTTCCGAAATCAAGGTGACCGTATCCAGTACATCCGTCCTTAGCCAGCTCGATGTAGATAAACAGTTTCATGAGCGTTACGAGCAGATCATTCAGACTGAAGCGGCCGACGAGATTGAAGAGTTTCAACTGGTCGACGCGTGGGAAGATGAATTCAATTATTGGGTTTACTACCGGCTGTCAAAGGAACGCTACCGCGAGATAAAGGAAGAGCAGAAACGGAATGCCGTATTGCACGCCACCGACTATTACCAAAAGGGACTGGATGCAGGCAGGAACAACGAACGGATACAAGCCCTGGGTTTTTATTTTCAGGCCTTGCGGGCCATGGAAAAATACCTTGCCGACGCTGTCTGGGTTACGCTTGACGGGCGCTCGATCCTCCTCACGAATGAGATCTTTGCCTCCATTCAGGGAATACTGGATAATATTCGCGTCGAGGTGGAACCATCGGAGATCATACTCAACCGGCGCATGAATCAGAACGAGCAGACCGTTGCGGCCAGGGCCAGCTTCAAAGACCTGGGCACACCGGCAGCAGGACTGCCTTTAAACGCTGCCTTTCAGAAGGGGAATGGCGTTGTGTTTCCGAAATACAAAGCGGATTCGGGTGGCGAGTCAAAGATACTGCTCACCCGTATCGGCTCCAGCGAACCGGAACAATCGGTCGGCATCATGGTTGACATGGAAGAGCTTGCCGGAGCCGACGACTCCGGCATCTTTTCCCTTGTTACGCGTTCGTTGCATTTACCTTCCGCAACCGTGGTCCTTCATGTAAAACGGCCCGTAGTCTACCTTACCAGCAACGAACGGAGTTTTGGGTATGGCAACCGGTATAGTCAGGTCAGCAACAAGCTTAAGAGCCTGCTGGCCAAATCAGGTTTTGAATTTACAGATGCCAGGGAGTCGGCCGACCTCTGGTTTGACGTGACAACCAATACAGAACAGGCCACGGTGGCCGGCAGTATCTTTGTCACGTATTTGAACGGAGTAATCCGGGTGACCAGCGTAAAGGAGGGCAACGAGATCTATGCAATGACGCTGGACAGGATTAAGGGGTATGGGCTGGATTACGACAGGTCAAGTATCGACGCCTATAACAACACGGCGGAGACATTGGGGGACGAGCGACTGAAAGACCTGATTAACACCATTTTACAATGAAAAATCGACTCTTTGGCTAAATTGGTATTGAAATTGCCTTATTGTTTGAAGACGCTACGACCCTGATTGAACGGTAAACTTCCTTGCTTCCGGTTTGTGAAAGACCCGGAACATTGAACCGGCACGCAAGGTAGAACTACAACGGATTTTTTAGATAGTAACTCAGTCCATAAATTTTAAACCAATGAAAAAGTTATCCGCTTCTGCTACATTGATCTTCTTTGCGCTTGCCGCTTTAATGGTGACAGGCTGTAAATCCAAAAAGCTTCCCAAGGGCGAATCTGAAGTAAACATTCCATGCTCTGGCTCTGATTTCTTTACGAACAACAAGTTTTTCAGGGCGAACTCACTGGGCGAAAGCATGGACCTGGCAGCGTCCAAGAAAAAAGCGTTGGCCAATGCCCGTGGTGAACTTGCCGCCAGCATCCAGACTACCGTTAAGGCGGTCACTGATAATTACCTGAACTCACGGGAAATGAACAACAACGAAGAGATCGAAGAACGCTTTGAACAACTGAACCGCGAGATCGTAAATCAAAAATTGCTGGGGCTCAAAACCATTTGTGAACAGCAGGTAAAAACAAGCGATGGCACGTACAAGACGTATATAGCCATTGAGTTGTCGGCCGACGACCTGGTTGCCAGCTATAACGAACGCCTCTCCACGGACGACCGGCTGAAGATCGACTACGACTATGAGAAGTTCAAGGAAACGTTCAATGAAGAAATGGAGAAGTTCAACAACTGATCCTTTCGTCAGGAAGTTACAAAATGCCCTGCCTGCGGTGGGGCATTTTTTTTCATTGCCGTCTGCTCTTGTCCTGTAGGGACATTAATGTTTGTAGCACAACCTTACCCGCAAGCGACCCATCCCGTAGCGATGGTATGTTAATTTCCGTGCGATGAGCGATCATGCCGTGAGTGCGGGTTCTGAAATGGAAATCATCCGGACCCCGGAGATCACCGTACAGAACGAACCTGGCGTCCCTACAGGACGCGGCGCACCACTGCCATAGCCCCGCTACAAACATTGGGTTCCTCCGGAACCGGACCGATATGCCTTCATGGTTTGGACGATTTCACTCATTCGCTCATTCACTCATTCACTCATTTCTTCGTCAGGACGCGGCGCAAGACTGCAATGCGTTGCTACAAACATTGCGTTCCTCCGGAACGGGACCAATTTGCCTTCATGGTTTGCACGATTCACTCATTCGCTCATTCACTCATTCACTCATTTCTTCCCTCTCCGGCGGGATT
>DATBVZ010000247.1:0-3040 GCA_036515095.1 Cyclobacteriaceae bacterium
ATCCTCATTGAGAATACCATCAGCCGATAAACTATCAATCCGAACCTGTCCCGAAGCATGAATAATTTTGCCGGGCTCAAGCACAATTCCTACATGGTTGATTGCGCCCGACCCCGAAGTAAGGAAGGCGAGGTCACCCGGGCTGACATCTTCGAACCTGGCCACCAGCTTACCCTGTGCGGCCTGCCGGATTGAATCGCGCTCAAGTTTGTATCCGCTGATTTTGAAGACCATCTGGACAAACCCGGAACAGTCGATACCAAAGGGACCCTTTCCTCCCCATTGATAGGGCGCATTGAGATAGCGAAGTGCTGTGCTTTTCAGGAATTCGTAATCCCGTTTTTGTCCGAGACTTTTTGCCTCACCGTTGAACGCAAACTGTTCTTCCATCTTAAAAAGTTCAGAGCTGGAGATCGGGATTATACTTCCCATCAGGATAACCTGATGGCGTTTATTGTAAAGAATACTGGTCGTGAGCTCCGTTGTTATCTTGAATTCCGCCTTGTTGCTGTAGAGAAAATATTCCGGAGACACGCTATGGTGCTGCTTGTTGCTGATCCAGCCTTCGTACCCGTCAAAACTGGTACGCAAACGGATCCAGTTGCCCGTGCCGTCCATTTCGAGGACCTCGTAGTGTTCTCCGAACAACAACTGATTCACCTGTTCCGATTTTTCGGATGGTTCATTGCGGACAGGAATGAGACTCAGCCTCGCAACACCATAGTCAATTGCTTGCATATACGCCTGCTAAATTTCACGGCTCACGTTTTTTCGTGAATTACAATTTAATCCTGTTCAATTCCCGCCTGATGTCCTTTTCTTTTATCGTCTGCCGTTTGTCAAATTGTTTCTTTCCCCGGGCCAGTGCAATCTCCAGTTTCGCGTATCCGCGGTCGTTTATAAAAAGTCTTGTCGGGATCAGCGTCAATCCTTTTTCAGCCATCCTGGATTCCAGTTTGCGTATCTCGGACCGCTTAAGCAGCAGCTTTCTCTCACGGGCAGGTTCGTGATTGTAATGCGTACCCTGCGCATAGGGCGTTATGTTGATTCCTTTGACAAACAACTCACCCCGGTCAACGTAGCAGTAGCCGTCCTGCAGATTGACCTTTCCTTCCTTTATGGATTTTATCTCAGTTCCTTTCAATACCATACCCGCAATGTACTTGTCCAGCAGCTCATAGTTATAGGCAGCCTGTCTGTTCTTTACGTTGATGCTGTTGCTGAAGCGTTGCTTGCTCATGAAGGTACCTGTGGCTTGCAGCCGGAAATCGATCTTGCAATATAACCCAAACCCATCAAAACGGCATGCGCGCCAATGGTGTTACAGACAGGTTGCTGAATTCACCATTCAAAAATTTGTAATGCGCCGCAATTCCTATCATTGCGGCGTTATCGGTGCAATATTCAAAGGCAGGAATGTACACGTTCCATTTCTCCCTTTCAGCAAGTGCTTTAAGCGCTTTCCGGAGTGCGCTATTTGCGGAGACACCGCCCGCGATGGCGATCTCGTGTATGCCGGTCTGGTAACCGGCTTCCTTCAGCCGTGACAGCAGCATGGTAATGAGATGAGCCTGCAGACTGGCACAGATATCCGGAAGGTTTCGGGTCACGAAATCGTGATCCTGCTTTATCCCATCCCGAAGGAAATACAGGAAGGCCGTCTTTATCCCACTGAATGAAAAATCGAGACCGGGCATGTTTGTGGCGGGGAAGCTGAATGCCTCCGGGTTTCCCTTGGCTGCATACCGGTCGATGAGCGGGCCGCCGGGATAAGGAAGCCCCATAAGTTTGGCTGCCTTGTCGAACGCCTCGCCCACAGCGTCATCCTGAGTCTGACCGATTACCTCCATATCCAGGTAGTCGCAAACCTTTACGAGCTGGGTGTGTCCGCCGCTGACAGTGAGGCAAAGAAATGGAAACGCGGGGAACGGTTCTTCGATAAAGTGAGCAAGCACATGAGCCTGCATGTGATTTACCTCGATGAGCGGGATGTCCAGGGCGACTGCCATTCCCTTAGCGAAAGAAACCCCTACCAGCAGCGATCCCATTAACCCGGGGCCCCGGGTAAAGGCAATCGCGTGAAGGTCTTTGGGCGCGGCACCGGCTTCCGACAGGGCGCGATCCACCACGTCAATAATCTTCTGCTGGTGTGCCCGGGAGGCCAATTCAGGCACTACGCCGCCATATTTTTGGTGCACATTTTGCGAGGCTATAATATTATTAAGTACCTTGCCGTTACGGATCAACGAAGCGGAAGTTTCATCACAAGAAGACTCTATAGCAAGGATGACGGGACTCATGTGCAGCATTAATGAACTTGCAAGTTATCAAAAATAGGATTCAAAAAATATTGGCCTATAGCATGGCCGGCATCCTGTTTTTGTTAATCACCGTCTTTCTGATCCTTCAAATGCCTCCCGTTCAAAATGCAATCGTTGGAAGGATACTTCGAAATTTCTCCAACGTCAGCGGTTTTACATCCAGGATCGATAATTTCAGACTGCTCTGGTTTGACCGGCTGGAACTCGGCGGATTGTCAGTGACTGACCCGGAGGGAAATGAGATGATCGGTGCAAAAAGCATCCTGATCAATTTTAATCTCGGCGAACTGCTCAATCAGAATGACATCAACGTCGACGGAATAATTCTTGACAGCGCCAGTGTTTATCTCACCGAGTTGGTTGAATCCGATACCACGCGCAACCTGAACATCAACATATTTATTTCCGAACTAAACAAACTCTCCAAAGGCGACGGGCAGGGAAAGAATCCGCAGGTAAACATAGGTGAAGCGGTTCTCGCTAACAGCACGTTTACGTATGCCAATCCATCGCGCGACAGCATCGCCAACGGATTTGACTACAATCATTTCACGTTGAATGTTGAGGAGGGACAGGTACAAAATTTCCTGGCGATCGGCGATACCGTGCAATTCGATGTGCGGACCTTGCTGCTCCAGGACCAAAAGACAAAATTCAATATTCATCAGCTCTCGACGGGGTTCCGGATATCGCAAAACTCCATGGAATTCAACGGCCTG
>DATBVZ010000248.1:0-6798 GCA_036515095.1 Cyclobacteriaceae bacterium
CGTTTGGTGCAATTCCCCGATTGAAGGACCTGACGGGAAGATCCATGTGTATTTCTCGCGCTGGAAGGCAACGTACGGCATGAGCGGCTGGATCCATAAATGTGAAATCGCACACGCTGTCGCTGCATCAGCCGAATCGCAATTTGAACTTGCAGATGTTGCCCTGGTACCCCGTTCAGGATATTTTGATTCCACTACCTGTCACAATCCGCACATTCAATTCATGGACGGAAAATTTTGCTTGTTCTACATGGGGAACTCCAACGGAAAGACCAATACAAAACGGATCGGACTGGCAACCTCATCCTCGCCCTATGGTCCATGGCAACGGCATGATGAACCGTTACTGGATGTCTCGTCGCCGGGCAAATGGGATGATCACTGCACCACAAATCCGGCGTTCATCAGGCACCCGGATGGCGCTTACTGGTTGTATTACAAATCGTGGAACACCGCCGAATACGAGAACACTCCCCGCGGATCGAAGATAAGAGGCAACCGAAAGTACGGACTGGCAATAGCTGACAACGCGGAGGGACCTTATCGAAAATTTGAAGGCAACCCCGTGATCGATTTTTCAAAGGGTGGATCAAATCAGCAACTCGAAGACGCTTACGTGTGGACGGAAGATGATAAGATCAAGCTCATCGCGCGCGACATGGGATTTTTTGATCATCAGGTCGGGCTCTATTTTGAGTCGGAAGATGGAATCCGGTGGTCCCGTCCGCAAATAGCCTGGTTGGATATGGCTCAATACATTCGGGAAGCCCCTGCACCACCCCATCTTTCACGATACGGCAGGCTGGAACGGCCCCAGATTCTCATGAACGATGGAAAGCCGGCCTATCTGTTCACGGCGTCACAGGGTGGCAGGTATATGACCGCCAGCGGATTCGTACTAAAGATCACCTAAAGCGACCGTTCCGAGGCCGGTGGTTAGTGTCATTTTTGGGACTTCGAACTCCCGGTTGTCAGATACGCTTTGATCCTGATCAGCGTCCTCCGCCGACTACCACTTGCTGCTTACCAGCTCCTCCGTCTCCAAAACATACTCCAGGTCGGTTACCACGTTCATATAGTTGATGTACCCGTCGTAAGGCGTATCGTAATGACTGAAATACTTGTGCACATCGCCATCGTGCCAGTATTTTGTACACATGTAGTAGAAATGATCCGAGGTGAGGAGGTTTGCCCAGGTATCCAGTAAAGCCTCGTTACCGGAGTTTTTCACAGCTGTTTCCAGACCATAGATCCGCTCCATGGCATCGTGTTGCAGGCTGTTTCCGAGCCAGGCCGACAAATCGCGTTCCAGATCTGCCCAGGAGCTGAAGTTATGTACATCGTATTCCCCCCGAGCGGGATACCGCGCAATTACTTCAGACGGAGTGCAAAAATCAAAATCCGGGTGGCGGAGGATTTCTGCCGGCAGGTGCTTCAGGAACTCAAAGATCCCGGTTTCGGGCCACTGGTGCTCACCGAAGGTCTCGTAGTCCATAAACAGGTTGATTGTTTCCCCGTTTCCAGCCGCACGATGTATCCAGTGTGCAAATTTTGAGGCTGTGAGTGGCCATTCCGGCCAGCCCCTGTCTGAAAAGCGGAATGCGATATCGTCCGACAGTTTGTAGTTTTTGAGCAGGCACCTGAAGTCCTGGCGGCGGGGAGGATGGTAAAGGAAATTTGGACTCCGGTACCCCAGAATATGATCAAGTCCTTCGCAAACAATGCCGTTGTAACCCATGTCGTCTACAAATGCCGCCAGCGAATTGTTGTAGATCAACTCCGTGTTTCTGAACGTGGTCGGGGTCTGATCGAACAATACCCTGACCTTCTCCGTGTGCTTCTCTACCTGCCTTACAAATTCCTCCTTCGAATACAGGTAACTCAGGGAATGGTAATAGGTCTCCGAAAGAAATTCAACACAGCCGGTCCTGCCCAACTCCTGGAAGGAGGCTAGTACATCCGGTCTGTATCTTTCAAATTGATCCAAAGCTGTGCCTGAAATGGAATAGGCCACACGGAATCGGCCTTCAAACTTGCGTATCAGTTGCAGGATGGTGCCGTTCGCGGGAAGGTAGCATTTGGTGGCGACCCTGTCGAGGACGGCCTTATTGGTTTGTTCGTCGTCATAGTTGTGGTCATTGCCAATTTGGAAACAATCATAGTGCTTCAGACGGTTGGGCTGATGTACCTGAAAATAGAAGCAAATCGAGGGCATGCCGTTGGTTTTTTGGTCAGGACGTTACACTGCCGACAAGTTCACTATAAACTTTGGATATCTTTTCTGCCGCACGGTCCCAGGTCAGCTCCTTCGACTGGGCATTGGCCCTTTGTGCCAGGTCGCTATGCAGTGCCGGGTACCTGAGAAGTGCATTGATGTAATTGGCGTATTTGTCGGTATCCCAGAAGTCGGCTGACAGCGCGGTGAGCACTTCGCCGGCACCGCATTGTTTGGAGAGTACTCCAGGCACACCGTGCTGTGCAGCCTCAAGGGCTGTGAGCCCGAAGGGTTCGGAAACAGAGGGCATGAAGTATACATCCGCCATGCTCAGCAGTTCATCCACCTCTCTTTTTGAAAGGAAGCCGGTGAATATGAATTTTTTCCCCAGTTTCTGGTAAGCTGCAGATTCCAGCAAATGAGCAAACTCGTCACCGGTACCGGCAACGACAAACTTTACGCGCGAAAATACGCGCACTACTTTGCGGGCCGTCTCCAGCAGAAACTCCGGTCCCTTTTGCCGGGTGATCCGGCCCAGAAAGACAACCAGTTTGTCATTGAGTTTGTGGCTTTTCCTTGCCACCTCCTGAGGATCGATACCATTGTGAACAACAGCTATGCGATCCGGAGGGATGCTGTAGTGATGGCAAAGCTGATCTTTCGTGTAGTTGCTTACCGCGATGATCTTGTCGGCCTGACTGAGCGCATCCTTTTCCAGGTTGTAGATTTTGTTTCTCACTCCTCCCCCGGCACGGTCGGTCTCCAGCGCGTGGACATGCATGACAAGGGGTTTTCGGGCACGTTTCCTTATTCGGATGCCCGCAGGGTACGTCACCCAGTCGTGTGCATGGATTACCTCAAAGTCGTCGGATTTGGAAACGTAGTCGGCAAGTTGGGCGAATAGAAAAACCTTCCGTGTAATATCCGCTCCATACGCTTCGCTTCCGGAAAAATAGTTGCCCAGCTGCTCAGCCCTTTTCCCCTCCTGGCTTAGCCGGGCTTGTTGTTGTTGATACTCTTCCTTCTCCAGTATCGTATTGACGGACTCATAAGGGCTGAGCGTCAGGGGAATACGTTCCACCCGGTCTGCGAGGGCAGCCAGGTCAAAACTCATACCCTCGCGTTTCAGTTGCTCTCTTATGGCGTTGTTGAGTCCGATTATGCTAACGTTTTCCAAACTGGAAGCCGGGTCGCTTCTTGGTACGATGAGCTTAATGCGGGCGGATGAGCGGAGCGCTTTCACCATACCGTAGGTAGCTACTCCGAGGCCACCGCTGAAGAGCGGAGGGAATTCCCAACCGAGCATAAGTACCTTCATCGGGTAGAATCTAAATTCACCGTGCAAACACAAGAGAGAGATGCCCGCGCTATCTGGTCACCTGGAGGAGGTAACAGAACCGAATGCTTTGATTTAGGAATTGGACGACTAACCTAGCCGAACCGTTAGGCAATTAAAATGACGAAAGTCAGTAAATTCAGATTAGCGAAAATTTCTTCCCTTGCTTACGGTCATTAGGAAATGAGAGATCCAAACCGGTAATTCGTTTGGCGAATGATACGACCGTTCAACGTTGATTGGCAGGCTAGCAAATGAATACCGTCCTTTTTACCTTTAGGTCATGAACCGGATTGACCGACTTACCGCCATACTCATTCATCTGCAGTCGAAACGCATCGTGAAAGCGGAGGAGTTGGCCAATCGTTTCGAGATTAGCCTCCGAACCGTTTATCGCGATGTAAAGGCGTTGATGGAAGCTGGAGTGCCCATCGGCTCAGAGGCAGGAACCGGATACTTCATTGTTGACGGCTATCACCTGCCTCCCGTTATGTTCAGTCAGGAAGAAGCTGGCGCCATGCTGCTCGCCGGCAAACTCGTGGAGAAAATGACGGACCGGTCCGTTCGTGAGGCATTTGAGTCGGCGCTTACGAAGATCAAGTCAGTCCTGAATGATCCTGGCAGGGAGCACCTCGAGAACCTGTACACGCACATCGAGGTTCAGCGGTCGCCCCGTGGTGGAGAGCCGGAATTTCCGAATCGGTTTCTCACTGACATTCAGACAGCTGTGGTCGTGAAGAAGGCTATTGAGATCGAATACCTTTCCAGGTACCGCGACCAGCTTACCCAGCGAATTGTTGAGCCCATCGGATTGTATTATTACGGCAGTGCCTGGCATCTTATCGCCTGGTGCCGGTTCCGGAATGATTACCGCGATTTCAGGGCAGACAGGATCAGCAAACTAACCCTCACGACCGACACATTTTCCGATCACAACCTTCTTTCGCTGCAGGAATACGCACAAAGCGTGATGCGCTCGCACGGTGATGTTGATGAGGCTATTGTCCGCTTTGACAAGCGAACGGCACGCCATATCGGCGAGCGAAAATACGGGTACGGCTTCGTCGCCGAGGAAGACCTGGGTGACGCCGTTCGTATGACGTTCCTCACGGGATTCCTTCCCTCCCTGGGGCGATGGTTGCTCAGTTACGGTAGTGCCGTTGAGATAGAGAGCCCTGAAAAGCTTCGGGAAATCGTCCACGACCTGCTGGGTGAACTCAATGATCATTATAAGCCTGCGCTCGCCCCGACCAACTAAAAAAAAGTGCAGAAGGGCAAGATCCTACTGACATAGGGTTGTCAGGCCGGCTCCCTTGATTTGTATCAAAACAAATTCGCCATGCAAGTCAAGGAAGTGAAACCCATTAATTTCCTCTTTTTCCGCACGAAAACCCGGGTTGGAGAGCTGGGGCGGTTCGTCGGAATTATCGCACGTGAATTATACCGCGATGCGGCACTGAACGATCTTGAAGTAACCGGCCCGCTATATTGGAATTATTTTGGATTCGAGGGAAACGAGTCGAACCCATTTATTTTGGAAATAGCCATTCCTGTCGCCGAGATTCCTGCAGTTTATCATGGAAAATTCCAGCTGAAGCGCGAAGAGTCGTTTGCCTGTGTCTCCATGGTCCATGAGGGAAGTTGGTTCGATCTTCAGCAGAACTACCTTACGATCAGGGAATTTCTGTCCGTAAGAGGCATTGAGCCCTGCGCGAAGAATCGTGAGATCTACCTAAACATCGATTTCATGAACCCTGCTGCCAATATCACGGAGATCCAGGTTGGCATAAAAGATGGATCCTATGCGATGTTCAACACTACTCCGGCCGGCCGGCGAACGGAAGCCGTTGTAACAATATGAGAAAACCAACATGAAGAAGACCAGAAGATGTTGCATGTTCGTGTTCGATGGATTTGCGGACTGGGAGACCTCGCACGCCATTGCCGGATTGAGCCGGTTCACCAATTTCCGGGTCGACTTGTTCTCCAGTACCGGCAGGCCGGTTCGGTCAATGGGCAACACAAAAGTCACGCCCGACCTGGCGCTTTCCGATATTCCGGCGGATCATATTGATTTACTACTGCTTCCGGGTGGAGGCGCCTGGGAGGAAGGAGCGAATCGTGAAGTAATTCCGTTGGTAAGGGACACTATTCGTGCAGGCAAAGTAGTGGCTGCGATAAGTGGCGCTACAATCCTGCTGGGGCAGGAAGGGCACCTTAATTGCGTTGGTCATACCAGTGACAATATCGAATACCTTAGCCGCCTTGCACCGGCTTATTGTGGGGAGGACTGGTACATAAATAAACCTTGCGTCCGGGATTCGAACCTTATTACCGCCAACGGCGCCGCGGGTTTGGAATTTGCAGCGGAGATATTCCGGCATTTTGGTTTGGAGAAGGGAAATGAGTCCTTGAATTCGTGGTTTCGGGTTTTTCAGCCGGCAGTGCAGAGGCATTCTGATCTTCTCAACGTGATGACGCGCTTACGATGAGAGCAGGCTTCGCAAATTATTATCGCCAGGAACACCCGGGTTGGGCTTGATCTGTGCCAGGACCCTGGAATCCCCCAAAATTCAAAAGTCTGGTGCGTTATTTGAGGAAATCATAATGCGAGGCCCGGAATTTGATTTATTCGTATCTTTGTGATAGTGAGAGCTATATTCCAAATGATGGAAAAATATCCGAGAGCATTTGTGTTCGTGCTGGTATGCTTTGTTCTGGTATCCTTTTCAGGACAGGAGGGGGGCAGGGTGCAATGGATGTCGTTTGAAGAGGCAGTGGCACAGTCAAAAAAGGTGAAGAAGAAGATCTTTATTGATGTCTACACCGACTGGTGCGGGTGGTGTAAGGTGATGGATAAGAACACGTTTAGCGATCCGGAAATTGCCCTGATGCTGAATGAGAATTTTTATACTGTAAAGTTCAATGCCGAACAGCGGGGACCTGTCGAGTTTGCCGGTCACACATTCCGGTTCATTGAAAGCGGCCGGAGCGGATACCATGAGTTGGCCGCCTCGTTACTCAATAATAAGTTAAGCTATCCGTCAGTGGTGTTCCTTAACGAAGATTTTGAGATGATCCAGCCATTGCCGGGATTTCACAAACCCGACGAGTTTCATAAGATCATACAGTATATAGGTGAGGATCACTTTAAATCGCAATTCTGGGAAGACTTCCAGAGGTCCTATAAGTCCCCGTACGCCAGGAAGTAAAAAGGCGATCAGTGCTCTTTTTCCTTCTCTTTCTT
>DATBVZ010000249.1:0-3714 GCA_036515095.1 Cyclobacteriaceae bacterium
GAATTTTAGCTTCCTGGTTGATACGGCTGGCGATGATCTCGGTCGTCGTTTTGCCGGTGGTCTCCTTCAATACCTTGTTCAGGTGATTCACGTGGACTTTCAGCGTGTCGGCAAAGTCCCTGGCGGTTTTAAGCTGAAGTACCTGTGTCGTATTCTCGATAGGGATCTGCCGTTCAAGTAACTCGATGAACAGGCTGAAAATGCGCGTGGAAGCATTGATATTCGTTTGACTTGCCTCCACCGGTTTGAGTTTCTGACCGTAGTGGATCAGCTCCAGGACGTAGTTCCGCAGCAGGTCATACCTGAACGCGTAGTCGGACTTGATTTCCGCATGCATCTTATTGAAAATGAAATCTATATCGTTGTAATGTTGAAGCGTTATCTGAAATACAAAATCGCTCTGCGGAGAAAAGATCGGGAGCTTGTCCAGTTCAAAACCGGTTTTAGCCTTTGGCATGAAGTCGGGGGTGAACACGCAAAAATGCCCGGCCTGGTTGCTGTCGGCCGGCATGTAGCGGTAGGGGATTTTAGGCGTGGCAAACAACACGGCATGGTCTTCGATGTTCAGCACTTTGTCGGCATATTCCACCTGGTTTCTTCCCCTGATCAGGCTTATCTTATAGTAGGTTCTGCGGTTGTAAGGCATGGCGACCTTTTTCTTTCCCCCGCAATACATGTTGGCAATATTGAACACGTTGAAATGCCCGATTTCCCGGGTGCTCTGGTCTTCGAGAAAATGATTGAGTTCCGGGCAGAGGGTGCCAAAAACCTCGGTATAGAAATCTTTTACGGCTGCTGTCGTCATGGAATTGTGAAATTCAAAGGTAGGAAATTGGTTTCGGATATGTGCAAGGCATGAAATTTACCGGACTGGGTTCTGGGACGTGATGGAGAATGCCTGCCCATAAAATACCTGTCACCAGGTGTTTTCGCCCACGTATCGCCTCACCCGAGGATTACAGAAATACGTTGACTTGCCGGATTAAGTGGATTTGCATCATTGCTCTTTTCGACATTTCTATTCATTATTGAGTTTGAAAACTAAAACGGAAATTCCACACTCATACGGCGTCGCACTTATCAGCGAAAGTTTCTGCCTGTGTTCAAGCAAATCAAAAATTCTCAAGCCTTTGTTTATCATCACAGGATTGACAAAGAAGTTGAACTCGTCAATTATTCCTTCTTTGATAAGTGATGAAACAAATCCTGCACCGCCATACACAATTATGTCTTTACCTTCTCTACTTTTGAGATTTTTGATTGACGTTACAAAGTCGCCATTTTCTACAGAAACATTTTTGCCATCAAAGGTTTTCATTGTTTTGCTGAAAACAATTTTTGGCATGCTAACCATTCGGTTAGCGTATGCAAACTTCTCATCCAATGCCTTATCGGCATTTTTGGGTTGTAGATTGTTCACCGTGTCTTCGAAATGTGGAATAAAAACCTCTGCCATTTTTCTGCCAAGAAGGATGGTATCACAAACATCGCGCAGGGGATAGGCGAACGCTTTCAGCTTGTCGTCCCAATTCCATGTCCGCCAATCAAGCTCACCGTTTGGGCCTCCAACATATCCGTCAACAGATATTTGCACTTGTAATTTTAATTTTCTCATGTTCTGATTTATTTCACGAGGCGGATGAGGACAGCCTCTCCTCATCAAGTACGTCTACGCGGGCGCGGCTATAATCCTGTCACGCAATCGCACTATTCGCTGGTTGCAATATTGGCAGAAGTAACGTTGTGTTCCAAGTTGTCTGCCATCTCGTTTTTCACCGCCGGGGCACAGAGGCACGGATGAAATGCATAGGGCCATCAACAGGATTTATTCTTGTCGCAAGGAGTTCACCGGATTCGCGTGAGCGGCTCTTAATGCCTGGGTGCTTACGATCAGCAATGCAAAGACAAGCGCAATAGCGCCAGTCACCGGGAATATCCACCATGCAATTTCTGTCCTGATCGTATAGCGTTCAAGATAACTGTTCATCGCCCACCACGACAGCGGCGCCCAGATCACGAATGCAATGATGACCAGAAAAGAAAAGTCCCGGGAGATCAGGTTCACAACACTGGCTACTGAAGCGCCAAGAACCTTACGGATGCCAATCTCTTTTGTGCGTTGTTCCGCGGTAAAGGAGGCGAGCCCAAACAATCCAAGACCGGTGATAACGATAGCGAGAACAGCAAACAGGCTGGCGAGGCTGCTGGTCAGGTTAATGGTGGTGAATTTTTTCTGAAACTCCACATCCGCGAAAGTGTATTCGAATGGATAAGCAGGACCGTATTTTTTGAAGATCGTTTCAACCGTCTTCAAGGATCCTTGCAGGTCCTTGGTCGGTTTTAACCGGATGGTTATGGAGCCCCCCCAGTCATCGAGGATAGCAAACATCGGCTTCACTTCATCGTATGGAGATCCCATGAGCACATTGTCACAGACGCCGATGAGCTTGCGTTTCTTCCCCCACAAGTCCAGCTCCGTCCCGATGGGATCTTCCAGGCCCATGATCCCGAGGGCTGCTTTATTGACGACGATCGCCGTGCTGTCGGACTTGAAGTCTTCGGAAAAATCGCGGCCTTCCAACATTTTCACTCCCATGGTTTTGGCCCAGTCGTAGTCGGTTACGATCGTGGTGAAGATCACTTTCAAATCTTCAGGTTTGCCGGGCCAGCCGACAAAATTATTCGAGTTGATGTCGGTGATGGCGCTGTTGGCCCGCACCATCGACTCCACTGCGCCGGAAGCCAGGAGTTCGATTTTCAGAGGTTGCAGGTTGTCCTGATAATCCTTGTTGAGCGGAACGGTGATGAGGTTTTCCTGGGAGTAACCGATATCGCGGCCCTTGGCAAGCTGAATCTGGTTGTAGATCACAAACATGGATATGATCAGGAAAATGGAAAAGCCAAACTGCAGCGTAACCAGGATCTTTCGTGGCAGACTTGCACCTTTACCGATAGTCGGCTTGCCTTTCAATACTTTTACCGGCTGGAAGCCCGACAAATAGAAGGCGGGATAGCTTCCGGCGACAAAACCGGTAACGAATATCAGTCCCAATGAAAACATCCAGAACGCTGCACTGGTGTAGTCGATAAACAATTGCTTATCGACCAGGGTGTTATAATACGGCAACAACAAGTGCGCCGCGACGACGGCAATGGCAAATGAAATAATTGCAATGATCATCGACTCGCCCATGAACTGGAATATGAGCTCGTGGCGGCGCGAGCCGACGCTTTTCCGGATACCGACTTCACGTGCTCTTCGTTCGCTCCTTGCCGTGGCGAGGTTCATGAAGTTAATGCAGGCGATCACGATGATAAACACGGCGATGATGGTGAAGAGCTGAACATAGTCGCTCATGCCGCCCAGCTCCACACCGTTTTCGAAATTGGAATACAATCTCCAGCGGAGGAGCGGGTAGAGGAAGAACTCGTGTTTCATTTCCTCGTCCTGGCCATGTTCGCCAAGCATGCCGCGGATGCTGTTTTCAACCGACGCTTTATTTTTCGCATCGTTGAGTTCCACGAATACCTGGAAGGAGTAATTGCCCCAGTTGGTTTCATTCCGTCTCACCCACTCGTTGGTGTTATGCCAATGGTTGTAGGGCAAAAGGAAATCGAACTGGAACGACGAATTGGGAGGGATGTCCCGGAGTATGCCGGCAACTTTGAGGTCGAATTGATTGTCGACACGGATGACCTTGTTCATGGCATCTT
>DATBVZ010000250.1:0-4829 GCA_036515095.1 Cyclobacteriaceae bacterium
CTATTTGCGTTACGTTATCTATATCCCGTACGCTACCGCTGAAAGTACCGGGTTGCCGCTCAAACCAGGTGCCCCCGGAATGCCGTGGATAATGGACCCGGGCACCCATCGCGCTCACATCATGATCAATCCCCCAGCCGATTAGCATTATGCTATAATTTGGCAAGCTGTTCCTTCAGGCGCCTGACTTCTTCGGCGCGTTGCTTCTCAAGCTCAACAACCTTGCGCTTCATCGCCTCTTCGTTTTGCCGGGTTGTCTCCAGCAGACGATTGATCTCCTTTTCCTTTCGCGCCATTTCCTCCTGGGTAGCCTGCAGCTCTTCCATATTCTGCCTCATTTCCTCCTCCTGTGCCCGCATCATTTCCGTGCTTTCCTGCGCTTGCCTCAGCAATTCGGCAGTATTCTCCGCGTTTCGTACCGAATATATCGCGGATGCAACAAATTCTCCCGCTTTTTCAAGGAACGAAACCTCAAATTCCTCTAGCCGGGTAAACCCGGCGAGTTCAAGGATGCACTCAACTTTCTCGTTGTGCTTCATAGGCACAATGGCCAGGCAACGAGGTGTAGCCTCACCAAGGCCCGACGTTATCTTTGTGTATCCGTTCGGCACGTCGGTCAACAGGGTGGTGGTCCCTTCCAGGAAGCATTGACCCAACACCCCGGTACCCGGATCGATACGCTTTTCGATGAACTTCTTTTTTTCGAAGGCATAGCAGGAGATCAGCTTCAGATGGGGATCTTCTCCGTTCTCTTCCTGCAGAACATAAAAGGCGGCCTGCTGAACCCTGAGGTAACGGGCAAGGTAGCTAACCACAGCATCGCTCAGTGCATTTAGTGAATGTTGATTGTTCCTGACGAGCTCCGAGAATGCAGTCAACCCTTCAGTGACCCACAACCGCTCCGCATCCTCCTTCTTAACCCGTCTCATTTCGTCCCGCATTGTTATCAGATAACCCGCCAGGCTATCCTTGTTGTGTTCCCTGTTTCTTTCATCGAGGCCCTTCCAGGTTACATCATAGTTGCCCTGTGTGATCTGGTTTATGAAGGTCGATGCTTCGCGCAGATTTCGGGTTGAGGTTTCAATGATCTCTTCAGCATTAACACCTCCCTCGTCATTGTCATCGCCCGGGTCGAATATGTACTTTCTGTTGCTCCTTCTGAAATTGCTGAGCAATTCATTTCGTTCCCGCGCTTCCCTTGAACTGCGAAAAATAATAATGCCAAGCATGGGAGCAGAGATCAACAGCAGGATCAACTGAAAGAAGACGTTCCCGTTGAGGGCAGCTTCGTAACGTTCCTGCGACTTTTGTACCAGCTCATCTTCATACCGTATGATGCTGTCATTGATCGGCGAAAACGTTTGCCAGAGGAAGTAGCCCTTATCCATATTCAGCAAGCGTACAAACTCATCGATGTTTCCGCGCTCCGCTTCGGCTTTCATCATTTTGCAGTGCTCCAGATAGGCGTAGAGTTCTTTTTTAAAGACCGCAAACTTTTGAATGGTGGTGTCCAGCTTCTGTACCCGGAAAAGGCTGTCAATTTTCCACAAATTTTCTTCATTTAACTGGAAGGCTGATGTATAAGGGCTCAGCAATTGCTCACTTCCCGTCAGCGCATACCCTCTCAAACCCAGATCGATCTGTCGAAGGGTCATGCTGAATATGACATCCATCTGTTCCTTGACTTCCTCGGTCTGGCGCTTGAGCACGTTGTTGGTGATCATTACCTGCCGGTTGTAGAGGGTGAACAGAAAGCTTATCATAATGAGGATAATAATGACAAGCAGGACGGCGCTGAAAAAATTTCTCCTGATAAAACTGACCATGACTGAAATGGTTTAGAATCCTGTGCAGACATCCGGCAAAAAAAATGACACCCGGATAGAGAGTGGCCCCGGTAAATATAATGAATTTATCAATCCGCATGAATCCCGCTGCATCCCCTGACTCCCCTGGACGTGGCCGTGTAGCAACCCGGTCTGAAATTCCCAAAAAGCGGGGTCTTCCTAAGAAAAATCGATGATTTTTTTCCAACATTGTATACATGTGGATATTCCTGAGAGACCAAAGCATCTGGATATGGTTGGCGGTAATTGCCCTTGGTGTTTTCACTTCGGTAAGGGTGATCCTGGAAACCCGCAGTCCGTCGAAGACGGCTGCATACCTGCTCCTTATCATGCTTCTTCCCGTTGGCGGTCCCGTGCTTTATTTTCTGGTGGGTGTCAACTATCGCAAGCGGAAGATCTACAGTAAAAAACTCATCCGGAACGCCTCCCTGTTCAATCAGGTACGGGATAGCATTTATAAAGATACGGAGCTGGTGAGAAAACGACACAATGAACTGACTCAACAGAATGATGAACTGATTGACCTGTTGCTGGGGGAGTCGCTTTCTCCCTTGTCAGAGAACAGGGTAACGGTACTGCTGAACGGTGAACAGAAATTCCCTGCTCTCCTGGCGGCCCTGGAGAAAGCGGAGAAGTTTATTCACATGGAGTACTACATCTTTGAGGAAGACCAGACCGGCGGCAGGGTTAAGGATGTACTGATAAAAAAGGCGAAGGAAGGTGTGAAGGTAAGGGTTATATTTGACGACTTTGGAAGTCACAGACTCTGGGACAACTTTGTGGACGAGTTCCGCGAGAACGGCGTTGAGATATTCCCGTTCTATCGAATTCACTTCGTCTTTTTTGCCAACCGCATCAATTATCGCGACCATCGCAAGGTAGTCATCATCGATGGTGTTACGGGTTTTGTTGGCGGGATGAATATTGCCGATCGGTACATAAACGGCCTTGTTGACGACACGTACTGGCGGGATACGGCAGTGATGATCGAGGGCCGGTCTGTACTCACCTTGCAATATCATTTCCTGTCAAACTGGAATTTCTGTTCCGAGCAGAACCTGGAGGTGAGTCCCGACCTGTTCCCGGATATAAAAACGCCTGCTGGCTATTCGGACCTTGTTCAGATCGTTACCGGCGGGCCGGATTATCCGAGGTCCAGCATCATGCTTTCCTATTTTACAGCCATCATGATGGCCAAAAAACGCGTTTACATTACGTCTCCCTACTTCATTCCCAACGAGAGCATCATGAATGCCATCAAAAAGGTCGCTTTTAGCGGCAAGGACGTTCGGCTCCTCATTCCCGAGTCGTCTGATTCCGCTTTCGTCGACTCCGCATCCAGGTTCTATTTCCAAACACTCCTCGAGTCGGGCGTGAAAATATACCTGTATACAAAAGGACTCATCCATGCCAAGACCATGGTCGTTGACGATACGCTCTCAATTGTGGGTACGGCCAATATGGATCTGAGAAGCTTTGAGCTTAACTTTGAGATTAATGCGATAATCTACAGTGAAAAAATAAATGCCGAAATGATCCGGATCTTTGACAAAGACCTCGGGAACAGCCGGCTGATCGTACTGGGAGAATGGGAAAAGAGAAATAAATTCAGGGTGTTCATCGAAGCCCTGGCGAGGATCCTGGCGCCCCTGTTGTAGCGGATCAGGTTATCCAGCGGAGGGTCTGTGGTTTGAGTGTGTTCACGAAGGGGGTCTCGTTGGCCTGTGCAACATTCCACTGTTTCTTGAGTTCGTAATACCAGCGTGCCTGCGTGTCCGGGTCACCCAAAAGCATTAGCGTGGGATTGGCCTCCAATCCTTCCGCGAGTTTTTGAAATACCCCCAGATCCTGTCCGATAAATTTCCTTCCCAATCGGCGCAGAGGCAGCCAGAGCGCTCTTGCCAATCCCAGCGAAGTGTAGAAGATGTGGTTTAGCTCCGTGCGGTTTTCGTCAATTGGGGTGAGCGTGGTAATGGATATAACTTCATTCTTCTCGCCTACCCTGATGTGTTCGATGCGATTGCCGGGAAGCTGAAAATTGATCTCGGTAGAAGTACCCCCCTTCAGCACAGCGTATCCTTTTGAATTGGGCGACGGCTTATGCCTTACCATTTTGAATCCCATATCAACGGGCTCGAAATTCTTCTCCTTAAGTTTGCGATTTTTGGCGGAACGCCAGAACCACGATTGATGTACAAAAGTGACATGGGCAGGGTCAATGAGTCCGATTACGGAATGATCAATATTCGCAGGTATCGTTACGGTTTCAACATACCAGAATTTCTTTGCAGGGTCGAGTAGCAAATCGGGAAGGTAGTTGTCGGCGTTCTCCAAGCGAAGCTTGTTTTGCGGGATAAAGACCCACACGGTTCCGTTTATCTCTCTGACCGGATACTGAAACACCTTGATCTTCCTGACATCAACACGCTCATCCGGCAGCGCAGGGATATTCCTGCATTCTCCGGCGCAGTTGAACTGCCAGCCGTGGTAACAACAGGTTATGGTGTTGCCGTCAAACCAGCCATGCGACAAGGGCACTCCCCGGTGCGGACAATTGTCTTTCAATGCAAACGGCTTCCCGCCTGCATCGCGACCCAGTACGATGCCCTCTCCCGCGATTTGTTTTTGCACAAGCTTACCCTTCACCAGGTGGTTGCCGTGGAGGGCGTAGTACCAAATGTTTCTCAGGAATAACGGTTGCTCGCTGGCCTTCATGCGGTGTGCTTACAGTCGCGAATAACTGCAAAATTGTTGATTAATGGTAGTTGCATGCACAAAACCCCTTCTTTGGAGCGTTGAAGCGGCTGGCGGAATTCGAAGGAATGTGTTATACGATGTGACAACGCCGGATTGCACCGGATCACGGATCGATCAGGCAAATCAGGCACCCGTTCAGGTTGATCGTTTTGATTTTCTGAAATTCCGCTGACTCGACTTACTGCCGGCGGGTGAATTTCTTTTGTGCCCGTTGCTTCTCTTCCA
>DATBVZ010000251.1:0-8186 GCA_036515095.1 Cyclobacteriaceae bacterium
GGAAACGATCGATGGTCGACTATATCTCACCACGCTTTCAGATCTGATGAACAAAAATATTTCTTCGGCTACGGTCATTGCAGCGGAGGAGGGTCATGGGTTCATTGCTCCCCCGGTTGCTGTGGATATTAACCTCGATGGTTATCTGGATATCGTGGCCATATCGCATGCAAGCAGGATCATGGCCATCGATGGAAGGACGCTGAAAACTGTCTGGCAGCAGAAGATCAACGGCACGGAATCCAGCAACAGCTTTGCCGTAGGATATTTTGCCGGCGGCGATGAGGTACCGGATTTATTCACGTTTGTCAGCAAAGGTGAATGGCCCAACAATACGGGTACCCTTGAAGTAATGCTGAATGGAAGGAATGGCGAGGTCCTCTATACAGGTTCAATGGGATGCACCGGGTTTTCCTCTCCTGTTGTTTACGATCTGAACAACGACGGGAATGACGAGGCCATCATCAGTATCAACGAATTCGATTGTGCCCTGGGATTTGTGGAGCAAACCATTTTGGAAATTGAGAACAGGCTAATAGCCATTGATTTTCGCAATCAATCCATAAATACCATCGATAAATCGAAGGGTTTCAAGAATATTTTTTCAACGCCCTGGATCGGTGATCTCGATGATGACGGCTATCTGGACATTGTCTATTGTCAGTATTACAGTCGCGGGGGATTGCTGGTATTTTTGGGCATGCGCATGAGGCGGATTTCCACACACATTAAGATCAGGAACCAGCCACCGTTGTGGGGGGCGTATATGGGGTCCGAGGGTAATGGGGTATTCCCTGCACGGTGAACCTGCGGTGGTAGGGACAATTCGCGCGATAGTTCGTATCCGTTTTGTAATTTTGTTGTATGCGCATGATTCATCCGTGATACCGCTATAATTTCTGAAGGGTTATTCAAATTGTGGGAAGCAGACCGACGTTTTTAAATGAAAAAGGCTGCCTTTACAGGCAGCCTTCGTCAATCGCGAATGCATCAATTCAAGATTATTCCGGACCACCATCCCACCAAACGGGGGAAGTATAGTTGTTCTTAGACTCTTGATTGAAATTTGGATTGGCAACTGTTTCAGTTGTCGGATACTTAAGCCTGACAGGGATCTTCCCGCCGGTTACGTTGTTTATATCGTCCGTGTATTCAACAAGGGTCGGAAAACCTGTCCTCCTCCAATCACACCAGGCCTCCCACCAATTGAAGAACTTGCTCGCCCACATCTGATACCCTATCTGTTCCAATGCGGATTCACCGCCGGTTACACCGCCGCCCCCATAAGGATAGCTGGCCAGGTAGGCATTCACCTGCGCATCCGAAACAACGCCGGTCGGGCCACCTTCATCATTCGCAAAGAACGGTTCATACATCTGCATGGCCGCCTTTACACCGGCTTCATAGTGTGCCTGAGCACCCGATACTCCTCCAATACCGCGTTCAGCGGCTTCAGCAAGCAGGAACTCCACCTCAGCATAATTCATGATCATATAAGGATCGTCCTTATCCAGCATGTAAGGACTGATCCTGGAATACGTCGTATCCAAAAGAAAATCAGTGACCCCTAACATGGCTGCCTGAGAATCAAAAAAGAAACCGCTTGGCATCCCCAGCTGATCCAAACGATCCTGTTTTATGGGATCCCAGCTCGAGGAGGTCCATATTCCTATCCCATCGGTAAGGATCATGAGCCTGGGATCATCGTCCGAAACATCATTAAGATTCGCACCTTTAAGGAAATCAACCAGGGTTCTGCTGAGATAATCCTGATTCCCGCCATCCCCCGGATAAAACGCACGTGAGATACCATTTTGATTGGTCCATACACTTGGTCCCAGCGACATCGGTATCCAAACATTGTCGTCATTGCTCTGGAATACCCCGCCTTGCACTGCCTTGGTCACATACTCATTGGCTATGTCCGGCGCCACATTTGACACGCGCATAGCCATTCTGAGCATGATCGAATATCCGAACCGTTTCCACTGATCCAGATCACCCTGGTAGATCATGTCTGCAGCTTCAAATCCCGGATCAAAATTGGAAGGATTTATCCCGGCGATAGCTTCTTCAAGCTCGCTTAAGAGGTCCGGGTAAATTACCGACTGATTGTCATAGGTCGGAAAAAAGATACCAGAAAGTCCCTGGTTTGCTTCCGTATAGGGAATCGCACCGTAAAAATCCGTCAGCCTTTGGAAACTCCATACCCTGAGGATCCGGGCAGCATTGCGCGTGTTCAGTATCTCTCCCGCTGCATAACCACCCTCGTCTGTCTGCCTGAGTATTTCGGCGATGTTCTTTAGCTGGTCCTGATAGGTCATATCAAAGGGAGCGGCCGCCGTTTCTTCGTTATGACGGTAATACATACCGGCGGACGTTATGCCACCGGTGGTAGCCAGATGTTGAATAGCCGTTGAGGTCATACCAATGTTTGTCCGCCAGTCTATATACCGGTTATCACCTGATGTCCCCTGGCTTGCTATACCCAACTGGGCTGCGGAGAACAAAAAGTGCAAGTCGATTTGATTGACAGCCTGCGGGTTGATGTTCATCTCATGCAACTCATCGGTATCGCAACCCGTCACACCAAACAACACCACCAGCGCGCTTACGATTATTGATTTATATGCCGTTTTCATTTTCATAGTCTAATTTTGGTGTACTAATCTAAAACTGCAGCTTCAGGTCGAAACCGTACGTCCTTGTCGCTGGAAATCCAAAGTAATCCAGTCCTTGTCCATTGCCACTTGAATAGGTTGACTCCGGATCATGATTCGGCGTGTTCTTGTGAATAATAGCCAGGTTACGCCCGATGAACGACACTCTGACAGTGCGGAACGGTGTATTTTCCAATATTGCACGGGGCAGCGAGTAACCTAACGTAACCTGTCTTAGCTTCACAAAGGAGGCATCATAGATAAACAGATCCGTTTTTGCGTTGGTCTCACCACCAACATCACCCCAGTAGCTTCTTGCCTGCTGCGGTGTAAGGGTGAGCTCGAATGCCTCGTATATCGGGTTGTCATTCTCATCTACCATGGGGACACCATCCCCATCAACACTTTGAATAGCCCCCGATACGGTCAATGGTGTTTCTCCCTCGCGTCCCTGCAGGCTCATCTCGGTGAAGCCCGCTTGCGTCAAACGGTTATTGGTACCGGAGAAAATATCGCCTCCGAACTTGAAATCAATCAGGGCGCTAAGGCTTATACCCTTATAAGTAAACGTGTTAAGAAAGCCCCCGGTAACGTCAGGAACACCATTTCCCAAAATCGTAAACCCATCCTCCTGAACGGGACGGCCATTCGAGAGAAATATCGGCCGACCCAGGGGATCTAACTTCTGTACCCTTCCCGTAATTGTACCAAAAGGCTGTCCGACAATATGCTTGATGAATACGTTCCTGCTTCGCGGCTCCTCAATAAGGAGTTCATCATTGCCTTCGATCAGGGAAACAACCTCATTGTTGTTCTTGGCCAAATTCAAGGATACATCCCAGGTTAATGGACCGACTATAGGCGTACCTGTCAGCAAAATTTCAATGCCCCTGTTTGTCATTTCACCAACATTAACGGAGGTGGTACCGAAACCTGTACCCTTGGAAATCGTGGCATTCAGGATGTCCTTTGTCGTCTCTTGACTATAGTAAGTCACGTCAGCGCCAAGTCTGCCATTAAAGAAACGCAGGTCAACACCAAATTCAAATTCGGATGACTCAGCCGGCACCAGGTTCGGATTAGGAATCAATCCGTTCTGACCCATGGCAGTTGTGAAGGAAGCCATGGTATACCCCACGTGGGTATTCCCGTTTAGCGAGTATGTCAGATTGGTGTCATAAGCGCCGATAGTGGCATTCCCAACCCTCGCCCAGGAAGCCCGTAGCTTGCCAAAGGAGAATGCGTTAGGCAAATTAAATGCATCAGAGAATACGAAACTGGCTCCCACCGATGGATAGAAGACACTATTGGTGGCCGGGTTCAGTACCGAGAACCAATCCTGGCGGCCGGTGGCCGTAAGGAACACGATGTTGTTGTAGCCAAATGTTGCCGACCCAAACAAGGAGTTGATGCCAACCTCATTGAAGTTGTACCCCCAGGTGCGGTTGGCCGTATTATTGATTACTTCGAAGAAAGGCACGCTGAACCCTCCTCCATTCAAGTTCAGATCTTCCCTTGTCCTGCGCATACTCTGACCGCCTACAAAAGCGTTCACCGCGATGGGACCAAACGTTTTGTCGGTTCCCAACATCCAGTCAATATTGATTTCCCTTACCCGCTGCTCTTGCTCATTTACACCACCAGCGGGGTTATGCTGCGTACCCTGGGGACTGACGATATGTTTTTTCCTGGTGAACCAGTCCATCCCCGCGCGCCCTTGTACCCAGAGCCAGTCAGTGATCTGATACTTGGCCTCTCCCGAAGCGATCAAACGGTCGCGCGTGTCATCATTGTCAAACTGATAGGCCACCCAGAATGGGTTTTGGTGCCACAAATGCTCTCCTACCGGCATTTCCCAACCAGGTTCGACAGCCCAAACGTTCAGACTGGCCTGATCCTGATCAATGGGAACTGCACCCAGCTTATTGGGATCGCCCCTGTACCAGTCCAGATTCGTGTTCGTGGGCAAGTAATACATCGAAAGATGGGCATTGTTAGGAGAATCGGAAAGATTGGTTCGGTTATTCGCTTCTTCATGGGAGTAAAGGACCTTGGATGACACGGTTAGTTTTTCGCCGAATTTGGATTGTGTCGATAAGGTCGCGTTCGTCCTGTCAAAACTTGTGTTCGGTACAATTGATGTATTCTTCAGGTCAGAGAAGGAGATACGGAAACTTTGTGTTTCGCTCCCCCCGGACAGGGCTATCGTGTTGGTGAAATTGTATCCGGTCTCGAAAAACCTCGGGAAGTTGTCCCCTGCATCCACATACGGCCTTTGTATTCCATCAGAACCTACAAATGTTCCCGTGCCCAACCTTGGTCCCCACATTGTGGTATTCCAGTTTTTTCCTTCTTGTTGGGTGCGGGGTGCAACAGCGATATAGGGGGAATCCGGATCGTTCGGGTCGCTCCTCACGTAATTTCCCTGCCCAAATTCAGTCTGATATTCCCTGAGATCATTCACCTTTTCAAAAACAAAGTTTGAGGTAAAGTCAATGCCGAGTCCCTGACGTCCGGCACCTCGCTTTGTGATAATATTAATAACCCCATTGGCGGCCCTTGCGCCGTAGAGGGCTGCTGCATTAGCACCTTTCAAAACGGTAATCGACTCGATGTCATCGGGGTTGATCGACGTCATGCCGTCTCCCTGATCGGAGCCTCCCCACAAGCCGGCCTGCCCAAATTGGCTGTTATCCATTGGAAGACCGTCTACAACGTAAAGCGGCTGGTTATTTCCCAGCAGGGACTTATTACCCCGGATAATTACACGGGAAGACCCAGCGGGTCCGCTGGCAATATTGCTAGCGCTTACACCAGCGATGCGGCCGGCGAGCTGATCGGCCAGGTTGTTTGTCCGTGCATCCTGAAAATTTTCACCCGAAACATTGGTAACTGAGTATTGAAGGGCTTTTACGTTTCGCTCAACGCCCAGTGCAGTTACAACAACTTCACTCAACTGCTGAATGTCCTCGAGCAAGGAAATATCAACAGTGCTTCGGGCACCTACCTCTACCTCCTGTGTCGTGTACCCGATAAATGAAAAGACCAGCACCGTTCCGTCACCCAGACTGACCGAATAATTACCATCAGAATCGGATGTCGTACCGGTAGAAGTGCCTTTTACGATAACATTGACGCCGGGCATTCCATTACCCTGTGAGTCTGAAACCGTTCCGGAAACCGTTCTCTGCGCATAGGCGAAGCCGCTGGAAAGTGCGAAGAACAACCCCAGCATTAAAACTTGGTATCGTTGTTTCATATAATGAATTGTGTTGGTTTAGTACTTGAGAATTTGTCCGCGTTTTGCGAACATCCGCAACAGGCAGCCTGGCCACTTGCCGGGAAAGGGATGGATAAGTAGATGTCTCCATTACATAGGTTAGTGGTTTGGGTTAGTTGATGGAGGGGCTTTTCAGAACGATACTTGATTAATAACTCAAGTACGGGATTAAGATAGTCAATCGTTTGCAATTTTCACATACCAATTTTGACAAGCGGCCAAAAAGGCTTCAAATTGGACTGTTATCGGAAACTTTGGTCAAAAACAGGCCTTTTTGAACGATCTTGAGTAAAATTTTTGGGGGAATTGGGAGCGTTCAAATGCCCTCCTTGTCCGCTTATTTGCAGGCCTTTTGCGCGGCTTAACTGACGAGATCCGTACTTACTTTTGGGCTGATCCATAGCGCCGGATACGAAAGTTCCTGTTATTTTCAGCCGGTCATATTTCATCATGAATAAATACGAACAATACCGGGTTACCGTCACGAATTCACTGGGTGGAAACAGGGAAATCCTTGAACCACTCAATCCGGGCCAGGTGGGGATATACGTATGCGGACCAACCGTATACAATGATGTACACCTGGGAAATGTCCGGACGTTCCTCACCTTCGACATCATCACACGCTACCTGCGCTTCCTGGGATATAAGGTTCGATACGTGCGCAATATTACCGATGTGGGCCACCTGGAAAATGACGCCGACGAAGGGGAAGACAAGATATCCAAAAAGGCACGCCTCGAAAAGCTCGAACCCATGGAGATCGTTCAGCAATATACCGACGGGTTCCACGCGGTGATGCACCAGTTCAATATCCTGCCCCCGAATATCGAGCCTACCGCTACGGGGCATATCCTGGAGCAGATCGAACTCATCAAGTCGCTCATAGAAAAAGGATATGCGTACGAAGTAAATGGTTCCGTATACTTTGATGTTACCCGCTACAATACCGATCACCACTACGGTATCCTTTCGGGACGCAATATCGAAGAGCTGATGGAAAGCGGCCGCAAACTCGACAGCCAGGATGAAAAGAGGAACAAGATCGACTTCGCGCTCTGGAAAAAGGCTTCACCGTCCCACATCATGCGCTGGCCCTCTCCCTGGAGCGATGGCTTCCCCGGCTGGCACATAGAGTGCACCGTAATGAGTACAAAATACCTGGGTGAAACGTTCGACATACACGGAGGCGGCATGGACCTGAAGTTTCCTCATCACGAATGCGAGATTGCACAGGCTACCTGCGCAACGGGCAAACCGCCGGTGAAATACTGGCTCCATTCCAACATGCTCACCGTAAATGGTCAGAAGATGAGCAAGTCACTGGGCAACTCCTTCCTGCCCCGCGAACTTATTTCCGGTAACCACCCGCTGCTGCAAAAAGGATTCTCACCCATGACGGTAAGATTCTTCATGCTGCAGTCACACTATTCAAGCACGCTCGATTTCTCCAACGAAGCGATGGTTGCGGCAGAAAAGGGTTTTAAACGACTGGTAAATGCGCTGAACACAGTAAAGGAGTTCGCGAATGATTATACCGCCGTCACGCCCGACAGCGGGATCAATGACCAACTGATCAGACTCACGCAGGAATGCTATACCAGCATGAGCGACGATTTCAACACAGCGACGACACTGGCCGTGTTGTTTGAAATGTCGTCGCTTATCAATGCGATCCGGTCAGGCCATATCAAACGTGAAACTATCGATCCGGCCAACCTGGAATTGCTTAGATCCACTTATGTCGGATTCATGGAAGACGTACTCGGCCTTCACGAAGAAGAAGCACCGGACCACCAACTCCTGGATGGCGTGGTCAGGGTGCTTATTGAATTGAGAAAAAAAGCACGCCAGGATCGAAACTTCACATTGTCTGACAAGATCCGGGACGACCTCAGCACGCTGGGTATTCAGTTGATGGACGGGAAGGATGGCGAGGTGAGTTACCGGATCGGGGAGTAAGGGGGTATGAGGTATGAGGTATGAGGGTATGAGGTATAAAATTGAAGAACAGTCCCACAAGTCCCTTATGTCCCTCGGCGGCCTACCCAACATCAACACTTCAATACATCCCCAGGAACTTTGCCAATGCACAATGGGTTTACACGCTGCTAATAATCAATGACTTATTTTGCTTAGAAAACTCTTCATACTGCCCATCCGCGCCTACCAGGTAATGTTGTCACCGTTGCTGGGGCAGCACTGCAGGCATACACCCTCCTGCTCGCAATATGCGATTGAGGCGA
>DATBVZ010000252.1:0-3730 GCA_036515095.1 Cyclobacteriaceae bacterium
AAACCGGCAAGGATCATTGTTACGTGCAGCAAACGGCTGGCCCCCTTTCTTGAGAAGGAGCTCATAGAACTGGGTTACCAGCCCGCAAGGGTCTTCCCCACAGGGGTTGAACTCCGGGGTACCGTAAACGACTGCATTTCGCTCAACCTGACCCTGCGATGCGCCAGCCAGGTCCTTTATGGGCTCAGGGAAATGGCAGCAAAGGACCCCGAAGAACTTTATGAACGACTTTCGGCGATCCCGTGGGAGGATCTGATCCCTTCTGATGGATACTTTTCGGTGACATCAAATGTTAACACACCCTCGGTAAACAATGAGCTATTTGTAAATGTCAGGGTTAAGGATGCTATCGTAGATCGTATCAGAAAGCAGACCGGAAGCCGCCCGAACTCGGGCTCTGAATTGAACCAGGCAGTGGTCCATCTGTATTGGAAAGAGGATCGTGCTTCGGTCTTTATTGACACTGCCGGCGAGACCCTGGCCAAGCACGGCTACCGTAAAATTCCAGGAAAGGCGCCGATGCTGGAAGCGCTCGCCGCAGCGACGATCATGGCAACTTCCTGGGATAGACGCGCACCATTTATCAATCCGATGTGCGGCTCGGGAACCCTTGCCATTGAAGCTGCCCTTATGGCTACCAACCGGCATCCCGGACTCTATCGTTCGAATTACTCCTTCATGCATTTCATCGGTTACGACCGCAGTATTTATGACCGTGCACTTGAAGGCCTTAACGCAATGATCCAGGAACCCAGGGACCTGAAGATAGTAGCTACTGATAACAGTCTGGATGCATTGAAAATATCCATGGTCAATGCGAAGAGCGCCGGCATTGATCATTGCATTCATTTTGAGAAAGTGGATTTTGAAAAGACGAATATACCTGCGGGACCAGGTGTAGTTTTCTTTAATCCGGAATACGGAGAACGACTCGGACGCATACACGAACTTGAACAGACCTACCGGCGTATCGGCGATTTTATGAAGAACAAGTGCAAAGGATATACAGGGTATGTATTTACGGGAAACATGGAACTGGCGAAGAAGATCGGTCTCAGGGCCAGTCGCCGCATTGAGTTTTACTCCGCAAAGATTGATTGCAGGCTCTTGGAATATGAGCTGTATGCAGGGAAAGGAGGAGAAAGAGGGAATAGGGGTTTTCAAGCCTGATGGCCATGCCGGCAAGTTATGGGGCACAAGCAGGTGGCTGAGCCTGTCGATCCCGTGAATTCATTGCAATTTCCCCTTCAGAAATCGGGCGGTGTGCCCCTTGCTTTTTTTGACCATATCCTCGGGGGTGCCGGCAAATACCAGCTGTCCGCCGTATTTCTCCCCGCCCTCCGGCCCGAGGTCAATGATCCAGTCGGCGCATTTGATCATTTCGAGGTTATGCTCAATAACGATGACCGAGTGCCCCTGATCGATCAGCGCATTGATGGCCTTCAGCAGGGTTGCGATATCGTGGAAGTGCAGGCCGGTGGTTGGCTCGTCAAAGATGAATAGGATATTACCGCTGGAGTTGTTCTTACCTAGAAACGAGGCCAGCTTTACCCGTTGCGCCTCGCCGCCGCTGAGCGAATTGGACGACTGCCCCAGCTTCACATATCCAAGTCCCACGTCAAACAATGGCTGTATCTTTTCGTGAACCGGTCGTTTGCCTTTGAAGAATTCAAGGGCCTCTTCAACCGTCATGTTCAAAATGTCGTCGATGTTCTTTCCGTTGAATTCGACTTCGAGGACCTCGGGTTTGAATCGTTTGCCGTGACAGCTTTCGCATTTCAGGAAAATGTCGGCCATAAACTGCATCTCCACCTTTGTCTCGCCCTCTCCCTGGCAGGTTTCGCACCTTCCCCCTTCCACGTTGAAGGAAAAGTGGGAGGGCTTGTAGCCGCGCTGTTTGGCCAACAGCTGATCGGCAAACAATTGACGGATCACATCGTATGCTTTAACATAACTTATCGGATTGGAACGCGATGATTTGCCGATAGGGTTCTGATCCACAAATTCTACCTGTGTAATGCGGGAAAGGTCTCCCTTGATCGCGTCGAATTTTCCCGGGAATTCCCCTACTGTTCCGGTGGCCTTTCCGATGGCCGGGTAGAGTATCCTGCTAATGAGCGTGGACTTGCCCGATCCGCTAACGCCGGTTACTGCCGTGAGCACCCCTAGGGGAAATGTGACAGTAAGATTGGCCAGGTTGTTTTCGCGGGCGCCGGTAATGGTGATGGAATCAGACCATTTGCGTCTTTTTGGCGGAACGCGGATCTGCTCTTTCCCGGTAAGGTAATCCGTGGTATGCGAGCGTGTTGAGCCATTGAGATCCTCTAACGATCCCTGGAACACAAGTTTGCCTCCGTGTATTCCGGCATCCGGTCCTATGTCAATGATCTGATCGGCGGCGCGCATGATCTCTTCCTCGTGTTCGACGATGATGACGGTATTTCCAAGGTCGCGCAATGATTCAAGGACATCCACCATTTTAGCCGTATCCCGGGGGTGCAACCCGATGCTTGGCTCGTCCATAATATACATGGAACCGACCAGCGCACTGCCCAGGGAAGTTGCGAGTTTGATGCGCTGGAACTCTCCTCCGGAAAGCGTGCTGGTCAACCGGTTGAGTGTGAGGTAGCCGAGACCCACCCTGACCATATAGTCCAATCTGGAACTTATTTCAGTAAGAATCCGCTCCGATATTTCCCGGTCATGAGGCGGCAGTTTCATTTTTTTGAAGAATACCTGGGCATCCGCGATTGACATCAGGACAATGTCGGTAATGGAAGCGCCCCCTATCCTGACATACTGTGCGTCCTTGCGGAGCCGGGTACCTTTGCAGTCCGGGCAGTTTGTCCTGCCACGGTAACGGGAAAGCATTACACGGTACTGAATTTTGTGCGACTTCGTTTCCAGGTAGTTGAAGAAGTCTGTGATGCCTTCGAAGTATTCGTTGCCTGTCCAGAGCAGGTCCTGTTCGGCCTGGCCCAATTCGTGGTAAGGCCTGTGGATAGGAAAATCGAACTTAATGCCGTTCTTCAGCAGCGGCTTCAGCCATTCGCCCATGACTTCAGAACGCCAGGGAGCAATGGCTCCTTCATAGACGGAAAGGGACTTATCCGGAATAACCAGGTCTTCATCAATACCCAGCACCTTTCCAAATCCTTCGCAGGTCCGGCAGGCGCCATAAGGATTGTTGAAGCTGAAGAAATTGATGGTGGGCTCGGTGAATGTAATGCCATCAAGTTCGAAACGGTCCGAAAAATGCATCGGGTCATGGCCGTCGGCATAAATGACACATTCACCCTCCCCTTCAAAGAAGGCGGTCTGAATGGAGTCGGATAATCGGAATACAGCGTCTTCATCCTGAGGGGCAACAACAGAGCGGTCAATGAGGATATCGATCCTGCCCTGGGGCTTCTTCTTTTTTGCGGACAGTTCCCGGAGGAAATCTTCAATAAATTTCACTTCACCATCCAATAAAATACGGGCAAAACCTTTGCTCAGCAGCAGGGTAAGGTCATCGGTAAGCTTGCGACCCTTCCTTGCCCCCAGAGCGCACGCTACCATAATCCTTGTTCCCGGGTTTAGTGCATTGACGGTATCCACCACATCCGTGACGGTATTGCGTTTGACTTCTTTTCCGCTTACCGGAGAAATGGTCTTTCCAATCCGGGCAAATAGGAGCTTCAGGTAGTCGTAGATTTCTGTTGTGGTACCGACCGTAGACCGCGGATTT
>DATBVZ010000253.1:0-6250 GCA_036515095.1 Cyclobacteriaceae bacterium
CACCCAGATCGGGTCTGGGCGTAGCAGGAACATAGGGTATCAGTTGGATGCTTCCGTCGCCAAAATTGATATGCCCGTCCGTCAGGGAATTTCCACCGAACACCGTGAACGAGGTAGTGTTCATATATACGGTGACGGTAATCCTGTAGGTAAGGGGCTTGCTGCAATCCGGCTGTTCTAGACTGACTTCTGCCGCCCGGAGATGGGATGCAAAACCGGTGAATGCAACGCAACACAAGAGGAAAATAAGTCCGGCAATACGGAGCAGGAGTTTGATCACAGGTAGCATGCCTAAGAAATTCATATCCGGCAGACAATCAAGATACCCAATCAACGGTTGATTCACAACGATGGGTGCAGATCATTCAGTTCCCGGCGCCCTGCCAGAGACGCCGGACGAATGGCGCAACTTCTTTTTCAGCGACTTCCTCCAGAAGTTCAAAGGCATTTTTCATGGCTGTTTCCACTGTTGCATTGTCGGTAAGCGAAAATACCTCCTTCAGATTAAGCTCCTTTTGCTGGCGGGCAGTCAACGTGTTGATCCCGGCAATGCCGATCACGGGTTTCGAATGCTTTTCTGCCAGCGCAGTTACGCCGGCCACTACTTTACCGCGTAATGTTTGCTCATCCATTTTCCCTTCTCCGGTAATAATAATGTCTGCGTTTCTCACCTGCTCTTCAAAGCCGGTGTATTCGAAGACCACTTCGATCCCTGGCCTGAGCCTTGCCCTAAAGAAGGCGATAGCACCGCCTCCAAACCCACCGCCGCCCCCTGCCCCAGGTACGTTCCTGATGTCGACGTTAAACTGGGATAGAATCAAGTCCGACAAATGGTTCAGCCCTGAATCGAGTTGAAGGACCTGTTCCGGTGAGGCTCCTTTTTGGGGCGCATATACTGCTGCTGCTCCGTTCTTGCCGGTGAGCGGGTTGTCCACATCGCAAACTGCAATAAAATTTACGTTGCGAAGATTGGGGTGAACGCCCGTTGTTTGTATTCGCACAATCCTCGCAAGACTTTCGCCGGCAGGAAGAAACTGACAGTCCGCTGCATCAAGAAAGTCATAACCCAACACCGCTGCCGCCCCCGTAGCGCCATCGTTTGTTGCACTCCCTCCAATTCCAATTATGATGGTAGTCACACCATGCTCAATAGCATCTTTTATCAGGTCGCCGGTACCGGCAGTTGTTGCCTTCATGACGTCCCTTTCGGCAGGTGTCAGCAGGCGAAGACCGGAAGCGTCTGCCATTTCAATAAAGGCAGTCTTACCATCCGGTGAAAGCCCATAGGAAGCCTCTATGGGGCGCATCAACGGATCACGGGCGGCTACGCTGACGAGCCGCCCCCCTGCATGATACGTGAGGATCCCGGCAGTACCGTCTCCGCCGTCTGCTAGCGGGAAGGGGTTATGGCTTGCGTGCGGTAGTTTCATGGAGAGCCCGGACATGATGGCATCGCAAACCTGCCTGGAAGTAAGCGAACCTTTGAATTTGTCCGGCGCGATCAGGATCTTCATCGGTTATTGGTGTCACGGGGAACACACCTGCTGCGAAGCCTGCAACGCACAGGCATTTCAAACACCCGAAAAAATGCTGAATCCCCCGTCAACAGGAACTACAACCCCGGTTACAAACCGGGATGCATCAGAGCATAGCCAAACAAGCGTGCCCAGCAGTTCGTTGGGTTCGCCAAAGCGACCGAATGGCGTCTGTCTGATGACAGCCTGGCCCCGCTCAGTATATCCGCCATCAGGGTTGGTGAGCAGGGTGCGATTTTGCTCTGTGATGAAGAATCCGGGAGCAATCGCATTTACGCGGATGCCTTCTCCGAACTTGCGGGCCATTTCCACCGCCATCCATTGAGTGAAATTATCGATTGCCGCCTTGGCCGCAGAATATCCAACCACACGGGTGATGATCCTCAGCGCTGCCATCGACGAAATATTGATTACTACGCCTTTCTTATTCTTAGCCATGACGTCAGTAAATATGCGCGTAGGCAGCACCGTGCCCAGGAGATTCAGATCGACGACTTTCCGGAAATCTTCAATATCAAGATCGAAAAAATTCTTGTCGGGTGGGATCGTAGCGCCCGGCATATTACCGCCCGCGGCGTTGACGAGGATATCAATGGATCCATACGCTTCAAGAATCTGTTCTTTCGCCTGGGTCAGTTGCTCGGCATTTAACACGTCGGCGGAGACAGAAAGTGCCTTGTGCCCTTTTATCTTAAGCTCGTTGACCAGCCGCTCCCCGGCCTCTTTCCGGCGACCAAGGACAGCAATATAGGCACCGGCCTCCGCCAATCCCGTGGCCATTTCAGACCCAAGGATTCCTGTTCCGCCGGTGATGAGTGCAACTCTGCCACTTAAATCAAATTCATCTTTTATCATAGACGATACTATTAGGTTCCGGAATTCAACTCAAAGCATCATTAAATCGCTGAGATGCGATACCTATGCGGATGCGGTGTATTGTTAACCGAATGAAACAAAATCTATTTTACTGAAAAGGCATAAACGGTTTGGGTGTGGTAGGTTTCTCCGGGGCTTAACACAACAGAAGGAAAGCTGTTCTGATTCGGGGAATCCGGAAAATGCTCTGTTTCGAGGCAGAAACCATCGCGCTTATTGTAAGCCACTCCACCCTTCCCTACCTCCGAGCCGTTCAGAAAGTTGCCTGTGTACAATTGTACGCCCGGCTCCGTAGTATACATTTGCATATAGCGTCCTGAGACGGGGTCATGAACGGTCACGCCCAACTTCAAGGCTTCTGATCCGGACCTTAGAATCCAGCAGTGATCATAACCACGCCCGTTTACGAGCTGTGGATGGTCATTGTCTATCCTTGCCCCGATCGTCACCGGTGTGCGAAAGTCAAAGGGTGTCCCATCCACCTGCGCAATAGAGCCATCGGGAATCAGCTCTTCGTCAACGGGGACAAACTTGTCCGCATAAATGATAACTTCATGATCAAGTACATTTCGTTTGGCGTTGCCGCTTAGGTTGAAATAGCTGTGGTTTGTCAGGTTGATTATGGTTTTCCTGTCTGTCGTTGCCGTGTAGTCAATTTTCAGTTCGTTGTTATCAGTCAGTGCATAAACCACCTCAACGGAAAGATTGCCAGGGTATCCCTCCTCCATATCCTTGCTCAGGTAAGTAAGTCTCAGGGCCGGATCCCCTTCTGACGAGAGTGGTTGAATGTGCCAGTAGACTTTGTCGAATCCCTTCAGGCCGCCATGGATATGGTTGCCGTTGTTATTCTGCGCGAGCGAGTATGTCTTCCCATCAAGCGTAAACTTCCCCTTTGCGATCCGGTTCCCATAACGGCCTACCAATGCACCAAAAAATGGGGTTCCGTCAAGGTAGTCTTTAAGCGAATCGCACCCAAGGACAACCTCCTCCATCGTTCCTGCTTTGTCCGGCGTCTTCAGCGAAGTAATGGTGCCGCCGTAGTTTATTACCTGCATTTGAATGCCCTTCCGGTTCGTGAGAGTATATTGATTAATCATCTCGCCCGAAGGCATAACCCCCAGAGAATCTATTCGAACAGGTTCTTCCATAAGCGGTATTGATTCGATTGCTGTTGTTTCCTCCTTCCTGCAGGAAAATGCAGACAGGATCAAGCCGGTAAAGAGGATCAAGTGGAGCTTACGCATCAGGCTGAAGCAGTGTGTTCTGCAATATATCATTTTTGACTTTGTTCATCAACCTGTATCCCTCTCCGGGCTCATGTCGCCCTTGTGGCAGTAACACGGGACGTCAATTGTCAAAGAAAAATGAGGGCACACCGCTGACGCCGGGAACAGCCTTGAACAGACTGCCAGCGAGCGGAAATTTTTCCTTTTCTCCGGGAGGGGTATCAACGGATGCTGAGGTAATATACAACGTATCAAGGTCCTTTCCACCGAATGCGCAGGAGGTAACGTTAAAGGCGGGGACAGAAATCCTGCTCAGCAACCTGCCGGAACCAGGCTCCCACTGCGTTACGCAACTGCCGTTCCACAACGCGATCCACAGCATGCCCCGCGCATCGATTGTCATTCCATCGGGGAGACCCATTTCGCGGGGAATGCGGATCGCAATCCTCCCGTTTGAAATTGTTCCTTCAGAAAGATCAAAGTCGAAGGCCTGCACCATGCCGGTAGGGGTATCGATATAGTACATTGTCTTGTTATCGTGAGACCAGCAGATACCGTTGGAACAACTTACATTACTCAGCATGCGGGAGGCCTTGCCGGAGGATTCGATCCGGTACAAAGCCGCCACCCCTTCCTTATCTTCGAGGTTAAGCGTTCCAGCCCACAGCCTGCCGAGGGAATCGCACTTGCCATCATTAAAACGGTTGCCCCGGGCAGGATCTTCGGGGCTGACAATTAATGCTTTAGTCCTTGTCACCAGGTTATATTCATATATACCGTCCTGGAGCGCTACAATTGCGTTTCCGTTTTTCGATGGAACCACAGTACCGATTCGTTGATCCATCGCAAAGGATTGTTCAACGCCGGTTTCCGGATTGTAGGTGTAGAATATTCCCTGCTCGATATCAACCCACCACAATTCACTTGTGCGTTGGTTCCAGATAGCCCCTTCCCCCAAATCGGCTTTCTTCCCGATCACAAGCTGTGCCTTCAATTCCTGGTTCATGGTCTTGTGACTGATGGTGTCATAAGAAGATCGTGGCGGACTATCCTTTGATGATGCCGTTTGTGCCCCATCCCTACGACCTGGTACGCTCGCCGTTGACCAGGCGCCAGATGGAAAGGGGATTCCCATCTTTTAGTTCTTCAGGCAAAAGATCCTGCGGGAATCCCTGGTAACAAACCGGTCTGGCGAACCGAAGTACAGCGGCGGTTCCGACGGAAGTACTCCTGGAATCGGTTGTCGCCGGATAAGGACCGCCATGCACCATTGCATGGCACACTTCAACACCGGTTGGTAAGCCGTTTATGATGACGCGTCCTACCTTTCGTTCGAGAATTTCTATCAATTCCGAGTATGCCCCCAATTCTTCAACCGTACCGATCAGCGTAGCCGTCAGCTGGCCGTCCATGGCATTGGCTACGGCGCGGAGATCATCCCTGGTTTCCGATGTGACGATCAGCGTAGACGGCCCGAATACTTCCTTGCCCAGCTCCGTATTCTCCAGGAAGTTTTTTACGGAAGTCTTCAGCACGTGTGGCACGCCCGGAGTTTTTATTCCTCCATCGGAACCGTCCGAAAGCAGTTCAACCCCCTGCTGCTTTTTAAGATTATCCAATGCGGAATCATAATTCTTTTGGATCCCTGGAGACAGCATGGTTCCCGCGGATATCCCTTTGATCTTTTCTGCCACCAGTTTTTCAAACGCATCCCTTGCATCGCCGGAGGCAGTGACGAGTATTCCGGGATTCGTACAAAACTGTCCGACCCCCAACGTCACCGAGGTGCAGATCATGGTGCTGAGATCTTCGGTCCTGCTCTTCTGGGCCTCCGGAAGAATGAACACCGGATTTATGCTACCCATTTCGGCAAATACCGGAATAGGCACCTCCCTTTTGCCGGCTTCATCAAACAGCGCTTTTCCTCCCCGGAAGGAACCGGTAAAGCCGACAGCCCGGATCAGCGGATGACGAACAATGGCAAGCCCCACCGATGGCGTAGCACCCTGAACCAGGGAGAAAACACCGGAAGGCATTCCTGTTTTTCCTGCGGCCGAAATAATCGCCCGGGCCACAAGCTCAGACGTACCGGGATGGGAAGGGTGCGCCTTGCATACGACGGTACATCCCGCAGCCAGTGCGGAGGCGGTATCGCCGCCCGCCACGGAAAAGGCGAACGGGAAATTGCTGGCGCCAAAGATACCGACGGGCCCAAGCGCAATGAGCATCGAGCGAAGATCGGGTTTGGGCACCGGTGTGCGATCCGGCAATGCCAGTTCGATCCGCGCATCCACCCAGGAACCCTCTTCCAGCAGCTCAGCAAACATGTTCAACTGGCCGGTGGTGCGTCCACGTTCCGACTTTAGCCTGGCCTCCGGCAGACCGGTCTCTTCCCTGCACCGGTCAATAAGCGCGTCACCCAACGCTTCAATCTCCTCTGCAATTTTTCTCAGAAAGGCCGCACGCTCCTTACCACCTTTTTTTCTGTATTCGCGGAAGGCTGTTTCGGCCAGAGAAGCAGCGTCATCCACTTCCACGGTAGTTGCCTCATGGAAATCAGGTGAAATCGAAACTGCTGCAACGGGGTCATACGCCCTAAAGGTAGTTTCACCC
>DATBVZ010000254.1:0-2772 GCA_036515095.1 Cyclobacteriaceae bacterium
GCCGCAACACCGGTGACGGTGGTGGTGGCTAATGAAGGATCGGTGATGGTGGCTACGCCCGGCAGCACCACACTCCATGTTCCTGTGCCTACTGCCGGAGCAACGGCGGCCATGGTGAAGTTGCTGTCGTTGCACTTCTGCTGGTCGGCGCCTGCGTCGGCTGCGGAGGGTGATTCGTAGTTGGTAAGTATGATGTCATCAAAAGTCGGTGTGCATGATCCGTTGGAAATAGTCCAACGGAGTGTGGCACTGCTTCCTGGCGGCACACCCGTTATAGTAGTGGTCGGCGAGTTCTCGTTGGTTATGTCTGCAACTCCTGCCTGCAGTGTCCATGTACCTGTGCCAACCACCGGCGCATTGGCTGCCATGGTGAAGATGGCGTTGTTGCACTGTTCAATACCAGGCACTCCGGCATCCGCGGTTGTAGGTGCTTCGCTGACGGTCACGTAGCGGATGTCCACACAATCCGGAATAAATGCAACATAGTCGTTGATGGCTGTGAACGACTGGTCATTTCTGCCGGGTACAGGATAGCCGACGGATCCGTCAGCGTTTTCTATACCCATTGTGGGAAAGTTTACCGGGATGTTGATGTTCGTGGAATGGATCTCGATAATGTTCGTGGTCTCGTGCAGTTGCACCTGGGTTTCAACGACAAAGGCAGGATTGCTGTCCCGGTAGATGTCATAGGTTACTATGAACTTCCTGAATGGACTTCGTCCGGAAACAAAATACTTAGTTGATCCGGGACTGGGGGTCATTTCATCCCATGCTAGAGCAATTATGTTGTCCGGGTTTGTGGCATTGGGTAAGGCCTGATTGAGCGGGGTGCTGACGCCGCCTGTAAATCCTATGATGGCATTCGAGCCTATAAAGACGTCGGTATAATCAGCTCCAAAGAAATTGAAGGTAAAGCCAATTGGAACCGGTCCTTGTTGTGAGTTATCGCCCAGGGGTACGTCGGTTCCGGGTGATGGAACGAGAGGAGCAAAAGTTCCCGCTGTAGAAACGGTGTAGCTGGTTGCGCTGCCGTTCGTTGCGACAACGGTATCCGCGCCTATGACCAGAGACGGGTCATAGCTTGCAATAGGGGCGGGAACGCCGGCCCGGTAGAAAGTCAGGCCACCGGGAGAGCCCGACAGCACCACCGGAGACGCATCCGAACAATACGTGGGGTCGAGGTTGGTTATTGTGCATTGCGCATGGATCCCGCCTGCCGGACAGAACAAACTGACCAGGAAGGCAGTGACACAAAAACACAGTAGCTTGATTTTTAACATACCCCTAACAATGAATCGCGCTGTTCTCTTAATTTGATTGTATACAGCGATGTAACCCCATGATCACTCCGCAAATCTGCCTGCGGCATTTAGCTTAAAAAAACCCATCTTCAGATTGCTTACCCCCACATTGACAGTCCCAACTACCAGTATATGTCCATCAGGCAATTCGGCTACTGCCCCTGCCCTGTCATCATTGAGGTCGCCAGCTCCAAAAAGGGACGACCAGTACACCGATTCTCCGGTGATGTTTACTTTGGACAGCCATATGTTTCGTGCTCCTGCTTCGCCTTCGGTACCCAGGATCAGATATCCCTGCCGGCCGGTGAGGGCCCGGCAAACGGAAACCGGAAGAATCCGACGGTTTTCATTCACCGGAATCACTACTATTTTGCCAAGGCTGTCGTTTCTGATAAGTTCGCCCTGGTCGATTGCAACCTGTGCGGTATACATGTCTCTTCGTCCTGTGCTTTCGATGTGAACCCCCACAAGAAAAAATCCAGCGCCAAAAGCTGGGCACACTGCGCTGAGTATTTCATCGTGGCCAGGCTGGTCTACACCGATCCAGTAATTTCCTCCAGAGGTTTCATTACCTCCGGATGATTCTCCTCCGAGATAGTCAAAACCATGGAACCAAAAATTATAGTTGGGTCCGTTTCCATTCTCATCCTTATTGTCAGACCCGAGCGTGTAAATCCTGCTATCGCTGGTTCGAAATGTCTTTATTCCGTTTGCAAATTCGGCCTGGCTGAATTCCTGGTTAAAATTATCGTCGAGGATGAGGTCCGAACTGAATTTCAGCTTCAGGTAGGCAATTTTTTGTAGCCCCTGGTCCGCTTGTATCAGCGGGTATTCCAGGGATCCCGTAACAATGTAACTATCCCCCATTGGTGTTATCGAATGTGGCCGGTCTCCACCGTAGTTCCCGTCAATCACGCTACCGAACAATACGCTATCCACCTTGTCACCTTCAGGTGTTGCTCTGATGAGTTTCACATTTTCCGTTGCATCAGTTGCAAGATCGTCCTGCGACTCCGCCAAAATGATATACCCCCCGTCATTTGACAGTTCGATATCTTTCGCCACATCATTCGTGCCCCCCAGCTTCTTCTTCCAGATCAGGTTTCCTGCCCAATCGGCTTTTACCAGAAAAAGGCGGCGACTTCCGGTGGGCTCAGTTGTCGTTCCGAGGAGCACTACCGTCTGATCATCCTCGTTGACGATCAGGTCTACACCTTCCTGATTTCCTTCGTCACCAAACAGCCTGACAAAATAATCTTCATAAACCGGTTCGAGGTTGTTGGCTGTATCGCACGATCCCGCGATCATGCCTCCAATAAGGAGACACAGCAGGCTAAGGGCAATATGGTTCCTGCGCTTACTTATCATTTTTGCCCCGCAGTATTCTTCTCAGCACCGACTGGGTTCTCGCCTTCCTGAGTTCTCTCGGGTTGTATAACTGGTGCAGGTAACCGATTGTAAAGTACACGTG
>DATBVZ010000255.1:0-6656 GCA_036515095.1 Cyclobacteriaceae bacterium
AACCCGTAGTCCCCATTTGGCACCGTCCCTTGATCTGGCACAACATGAAATACTGTGCCCACTTTGGGTAAATTCTTTTTGAACGTATCCATAGTAACAAACATTCCATGGTAAGGAGGGCGAGATAAGTGGCCGCTTTGGTGCGGTCAACGCCTGATTTTTTTGATTGTATTCTGTACGGTTTTGCAGACTGCATTTGGGTCGTAAATAAACTATCTTTGTGGAATGCCTTGTCTTGTGAGAAAAGGTGCACCCAACCAACCATGTTCACGCGAATCATACCCCATATCGGCTGTGCATCCCTGTTGATCTTTTGCCTCGCCTTGCCGGGCATCACCCAGGTACGGTACAATCAGTTCTACAGCATAGAGAACGTCCTTTCCAGGGAACTGATCAAAAGCATCACCAAGGATAACCAGGGATACCTCTGGATCGCCACCGACGACGGGGTACTTCGATACGATGGCTTTCAGACGAACATGTATTATAAGGATCTGCCCAGTGTATACACCAAGGCGTTTCTGACCCGGAGTAACGGACAGTTTTGCGTGCTCAGCGACTTTGGCCTGAGTGAGATCGTCCGGCAAAACGACAGCGTACACTTCAAACCCATTCGTATAGGTGACCACAACTTCGATCTGCCATTGAATTATCCGAAGTCCGTATACGAGGACAGGGAGGGCAACGTCTGGGTGGGGGAACATAACGCGCTCGTAAAGATGAATGAATCCGGATTCAAACGGTATGAACTGGGGGAGGATTACAGGTCAATCGACTACCACCGTTCTTTTTCCTTTGCGGAAGATGCATTTGATAATCTATGGATTGCGCCCTTCAAGGGGCCAGTCCTGTTTTACAATAAGAATGAGGATTCATTGGAAGCGCTCGACTTACAAATCCCGGCTTCCCAATTCAGGGCGATAGCAAGCGTCAAAGGTGATCACCTTCTTATTGGAGCTACAAATGGACTGGTAACCATCAAAGTGGATTCCGATCACCAGGTTCTGGATGCAGACGTTGATGAAAGGATTAAAGCCGTGTCTTCAATTGTTGTCCTGAACGGAAAAGACGTCTACCTGGGAACCAGAACGTCGGGTCTTTACTACTATAACCTGGATCTTCCGGATAACGGCTTTGAACATTTGAGCATCGTACCGATCACGAACATTCTTGAATTGTACCCGGACCCTGATCATGAAGAGCTCTGGATTACCGGCGACGAAAATATCGGACTCATAAAGCCATCCATCGTATCCACCGTGGACGCGGTGGGACCGAACAGGATCGAGTCGTTCACCATCCATGGCGACAACAGCATCTACTATTCAACCGGCGAACGAATTTTTTACCTCAACAGAAAGGTCGCCAGTGACCCGGTTACGGTACTTGAAGTGAATGACAACTATTTTGAACGGCTATATCTTGAAGGCAACCGCCTTTGGATAGGGGATGCGTTCGGCGGCATATCCTATCTTGATCTGAACACCGGCGAACAGCAACGGATACTGGCAGGCGATAATGTTGCTATACGGTATCTCTATCCGGACAAATCGGGAAACAAATGGTTTACCGGTCACTCGCGCGGACTCATTCGCGTAGACGTTGATGACCTGTTGAAATTTTATCCGGATGTTACCCAATCCGTTCTTGTCAGGGAATCACCGGACGGCGGGCTATACTGCGGCGCCAGTGGAAAGCGTACGCTTATTTTCCAATACCAGCCGGCAACCGATACGTTTATCAGCCTCGACCTCACTTTCATGTTCGAATGCCCTGAAGGAATCGCGCTGAATGACCTTCAATTTGACGCTGAGGGAAACATGTGGGTTGCAACCGATGAGGGCCTGTTGCAAGTCCGAAAGGAAAATGGCACGTACCGGAATGTCGAAAAGATCAGGATCGAAGGACTGAATCCCAACGAGCCGGTCAGGGCACTGGCTATCTCAGGAGAGACCATTTTTTTTGCCAACGGCCAGGGGCTGATCATTTACAGGGATAACGAGTACATCCTGTTCGATCAGGATTCGGGCTTGCCTTCCAGGATACTGGAGGAGAGAGGGCTAAGTTTCGACAGGGAGGGGAATCTGATGGTGGCTACCGCCAGAGGGATGGCTGTGGTCAAGTTATCCGCTATACAATTTCGCCCTACACAGACCCCCCTTGTCAGGACGATTCTGGTGAACGGTGCCGTAGTTGATCCCGTCTCGATGGCCAAAAGTCACTATCCATTCAGTTCCAAGGTCGAGGTCGCCTTTATATCGCTTTCCTATCCGGCTTCAAACATTGTATACCAGACCAGGATTTCGGACCAGGAGTGGTCTCAATCTTCGTCAAACAGAAATCTCAATGTGATCGGATTCCAGGAAGGATCCCATGCGCTGGAAGTTCGCGCCCGCGAACACGGTAAACTCTGGAGTGAACCGCTTGTAATTCCGGTCAATATTTCCATGCCGTGGTACAGAACCTGGTGGGCCATAGTGATCTTTGCAGCCTTTGGAGTAATTACGGTCATCGTGGCAACGCAGATCCATAACGCCAACCTGATCCGCCAGAAAAGAAACCTCACTAAAATTGTCGAGGAAAGGACAGCAGAGATAAACCGCCAAAAAAACGAGATCATCGAGCAACAGAAAAAACTAATCCAGCAAAAGGAGGAACTTATTGCCAAGAACGAAGCCGTTTACCGGTCGCAACAGGCACTTGCGGAGGCCGATCTGAATTATATGCAATTGAAAGAAAAGCAGCTGCAGGATCAGATCGAGTACAAGAACAAGCAAATAACCACACACGCCCTGAACATCATACAAAAGAACGAGAGCCTGAGGGAACTCAAGAACCAATTGGAGGGTGTTGTGCGGAATAATCATAAGATATCATCCATAGAGATCCGCCGCACCCTTCGCGTCATTGATGAAAGCTTCAAACTGGACAAAGACTGGGAGGACTTTTCCCTGTATTTTGAGCAAATACACACCGGTTTCTACTCCAAACTGAAGCTCAGCTATCCGGAACTCACACCGTTGGAATTGCGTCATTGCGCCCTGATCCGTCTCAATCTTACGCTTGCCGAGTGTGCCTCCATTATGGGGATCTCCAATGATAGCATTAAGGTTTCGCGCACGAGACTTCGAAAAAAGCTGAGCCTGGAGGCAAATCAGAGCCTTACCCGGTTTATTCTCGGCATATGACAGCCTTGCAGTGGAGGGTAATTTACGGGCCGGCGCAGTTGATTCCGGCATGGAGCCGTAATACCAGTTCGCAGGACTGATAGAAATCCCGTTCCCGGGAGGAAAATAACAGCCCCCAAAATTTCTTTGTTAACCATTTGTTTACCCTCGTTTACCGTGAATCCCCACCTTTTCCGGGCTTTCACCAGGCTGAAGTCCGGCTAAAGTGCGCATCTTCCGCTAACAAAATGTACCCCTTTCCACATTGACATTAGCCTGGCGGCCGTAGTAGATTGTAATCGTTCCTGCAATGGTTTTCATATGGCTTTCTGCCAGCTGGAATGTAACCTGAAGGGCCGGACCAGAACGTAACTACTAACCAAAACAATATGATGAAACATTACCGCTTCTTAACCACGATAATGTTCCTGACCATGTCCATAGGCGCATGGGCCCAGGAAACCGTGGTAAAAGGGAGAGTGACGGATGCATCGGACGGTTCCGGATTACCCGGAGTCAACATCCTTGAAAAAGGAACCAGCAACGGGTCACTAACTGACAACAATGGGGACTACTCCATTAGCGTGCAATCAGGGGCCACCCTGGTCTTCTCCTTCGTGGGCTTTGAATCGCAGGAGGTATCCATAAATGGCCAGACGACGCTGGATATTTCCCTGGACGTTGACGCCACACAACTGGATGAAGTGGTCGTCGTGGGCTATGGCGAACTGAAAAGAGAAGACCTTACCGGTTCGGTTACGGCAATCAATTCCAGGGATTTCAATAAAGGCGTACTCACCTCACCTCAAGACCTGTTGGTGGGCAAACTGGCCGGAGTCCAGGTTACGTCGAACAGCGGCGCTCCCGGAAGCGGGTCTACCATCCGCATCCGGGGCGGCTCCTCGCTGAGTGCATCCAACGATCCCCTGATTGTCATCGACGGCTTCCCCGTGGATAACAAGGTGATCGGCGGAGCCGCTAACCCTCTGGCTTCGATCAATCCCAACGACATCGAGACTTTCACGGTACTGAAGGATGCTTCCGCAACCGCGATATACGGTTCGAGAGCATCCAACGGTGTGATAATCATCACCACCAAGAAGGGCAAGGAGGGCAAAATGAATGTGAGCTATAACGGAAATGTGTCCGTAGGATCACCCATAGAATATTTTGATGTGCTATCGGCTGATGAGCTGCGCGCACTGGCTGCCGATGTGGCCAATCGCGGTACGGTGAGTGGCCTGAACGCCACCGCCCTGGAAAGGCTGGGCGATGCCGACACGGACTGGCAGAAGCAGATCTACCGGGATGCAGTATCCCATGACCATAACCTGGCACTCTCGGGAACTGCCGGCAACATTCCGTATCGTGTATCCTACGGATTTACGGACCAGCAGGGTATTCTGGAAACTACCAGTTCAAAACGTCATTCCCTGAACCTGAATATTTCACCCTCTTTTCTGGAGGAACACTTGAAAGTAAATGTCAGCGCAAAGGCATCCAACACGAGAAACAACTTCGGCAACACCGGCGCAGTGGGGGCCGCCGTAGGCTTTGACCCCACGCAGCCAATTACAAATGGCAACACCCGTTGGGGCGGCTACTTTGCCTGGACGCAGGACCCTGACGATCCGGATTCCGATCCGGTTGACCTTTCGCCGAGTAATCCTGTTGCGCTGCTTGCCCAGACAACGAACACTTCTGAAGTCAACCGGTTATTGGGTAACATCCAGATCGACTACCGCTTTCACTTCCTTCCTGATTTGCGGGTCAATGTCAACGCCGGCCTGGACTATGCAAAGAGCGATGGCATAAATAATACGTCATTGAATGCGCCATGGGCTACTGATCCCGGTGAGGGACAAAAGATAGACTACACGGGCGAAAACAAATCAAAGCTGTTTGACCTGTATCTTAATTACGTGAAGGAACTCGGCGAAAGCAGGATCGATGCGACTGCCGGTTACTCGTACCAGAGCTTTGAAAACACCGGCTCGAACTATAGCCGGAACTGGGACCAAACAAAATTTTACGATAGTGAGGTGAACGAGGAAGCCCAAAATGTGGCCCGCCAATATGTTCCTGAACTCAATTACCTACTGTCGTTCTTCGGGAGGGTAAATTATTCGTATAAGAACAGGTACCTTTTGACCGTTACCTACCGGACCGACGGCTCGAGCAGGTTCTCCGAGGAAAACCGGTGGGGTTCATTTCCCGCGGCGGCGCTGGCCTGGAATGCATCGAATGAACCTTTTCTGGCCGATGCCGGATTTCTCTCTAACCTGAAAGTGAGGGTTGGATACGGTGTGACGGGTCAGCAGAACATCAATATTCCCGGCAGCCCGAACAGTTCCTACCCTTTCCTGCCGGTTTATCAGTCAAGTACCAATACCGCCCGTTATCAGTTTGGCGATGCGCTCTATTATACCCTTCGCCCAAATGCGTACGATGGTAACATCAAATGGGAAGAAACGACCACCTACAATGCAGGGATTGATTTTGGGATCATTGATGATAAACTTACCGGTACCATCGACGTTTACCAGCGCGAAACAAAGGATCTGCTGAACAACATCCAGGTGGCAGGCGGAAGCAATTTTTCGAATTTCCTGTGGACGAATGTAGGCTCGCTCGAGAACACGGGCGTGGAGGTTACTCTTAATGCACGGGCGATAGATACGGAAGACATCACCTGGAATATTGGATTTAATTTTACAAGCAACACCAATGAGATCACCGGCTTACTCCGGACCACGGATCCCAACTACGAGGGTGTGGCGACAGGTAGTATCTCCGGCGGTGTGGGCAACATGGTGCAGATCCATACCGTGGGTTCGCCCGCGAATTCGTTTTATGTGTTCCAGCAGGTATGGGGAGACGATGGCCTGCCGATCGAAGGACTTTATGTTGACCGAACCGGCGACGGAGGCTCCGTGAGCAGTAACGGGAAGAATAAATACCACTACAACAGTCCTTACCCGGACATGCTGATGGGGATTAATACCAGCCTTCGCTACAAGCGTTTTGACCTCTATCTTTCGGGCAGGATAAGTCTCAGGAACTATGTGTACAACAACCGCGCATCGGGCAACACCTACTCCGCACTCTATATCAATACAGGATATTTCAACAACGTCGCCAGGGGCATCTTTAAAACCGAGTTTATAAATCCACAATACTGGTCCGACATTTATGTTGAAGATGCTTCCTTCTTCAAGATGGATAACATCAGCCTGGGGTACAATGTGGACCGGGTGATCTCCGAGAGACTCAAGGCCAGGTTCAGCTTCACCGTTCAAAATGCATTTACGGTGACCGACTATTCCGGTATTGACCCCGAGGTCAACGATGGATTTAATCCGGGTATTGATAACAACATCTATCCCAGGTCCAGGAATTTCATCCTTGGTGTCAACCTGACCTATTAATCACTTCAATCGAAATGAACATGCGATACAATAAATATACAATAGCCGTGGTCATCACTTC
>DATBVZ010000256.1:0-8450 GCA_036515095.1 Cyclobacteriaceae bacterium
CAGCTTTGAATCAATCTGCGACACTGACCCTGTAAATTTTCGCTTATCCTGCGGATCTCCGTACCCGGTGACAACCACCTCCTTCAGCTGCGTGGCATCGGTCGCCAGCTGAACATGAATAACACTTTGCGAACCAATCTCTATCTCCTGGCTTATAAACCCGACGAATGAAAAAACCAGGGCACCACCCTGCTCAGGAATGACGAAGGAGTATCGGCCATTAACATCGGTTATGGATCCCAGGGAGGTGCCTTTGAGCAATACGTTCACACCCGGAAGCGGGGCACCATCTTCCAGCGAAGTCACGGTTCCCGAAATGGAACGATCCTGGGCAAGGAGCGAAGCAGAGAGGGAAACGGAGAATATGGTGAACAGCAGCGGTAAAAATCTCCTCATACAGTCCAATTTGATAACATCATCCAACTTTAAAATATCGGCAAAAAAGCCCTTAAAGCAATCCTCCCGTAAATAAAATTCCCGCAGCAAGGCTTTTAGATGCCAGCTACGCGGTTTTAGCTGATCACCTTAAACTCTATCCTTCGGTTCAACTGCCGCCCTTCCTCCGATGCATTGGAGCCCACAGGCCGGTCAGGACCATACCCTTTTGTCTGGAGACGCTCTGGCTGAATGCCATTTTCCAAAAGGTACTGATATACGGATTTTGCCCTTTTCTCGGATAATTGCCTGTTGTACTCACGCGTGCCCACGTCGTCCGTATGGCCGCCGATCTCAACACGCAGTGCTGGGTTATCCGAAAGAAACCGGACTATTTTCCGCAGTTCTGTCCTGGATTTCTCCTTAAGGTCATATTTGTCCGTATCGAAAAACAGGTTCTTAAGCACCGAAACCGACCCTTCTGTTGCCTTTTCAAGCCCTATGTCCACCACGATGGGTTCAAGATCCGTCACTTCCGAATAGTTAAAGTTCAGGCTCTGAAAAAGATACTCTTTCTTACTGGCATACAGCGCGTATTCGGCCCCCTGGGTGAGCACCATAAGATATTCACCCGTGACGCTATCGGATCTAACGATCGACTCGGTTTCATTCGTATTTATGTTTACTAATTCTATATCGGCCGCCAGAGGCTTTCCCGTTTGCCGGTCACTGACTATCCCTTCGACATAGTTACTGCGAAACCTGAGGCGATCCTCCTCCGGAATTTCCACTTCGTAGATCTTACTGGATGAATATCCCTCTTCTCCTGATAACTCATGAACATAGTAACCCCTTGATCCGTCCGGTGTGATATAAAGTGAAAACTGATCCTGGTGGTCATTAACAGGGCTCTCCATGTTAACCGGATCCGACCAGCCTCCCGATTCCTTTTCCAGATAAAAAATATCGTATCCCCCATAGCCGGGTAAGCCGTTGGAAGCAAAATACAACGTCCTGTTGTTCGCATGGATAAAGGGCGATATCTCATCGTAGGTCGTATTGACCTCTTTTCCCGCATTGGCCGCTTTAGTCCACCGACCCTGTTCGTCGAGATGGGACACCCAGATGTCCCTGCGCCCGTATCCACCGTTCCGGTCGGACACAAAATACAAGGTCCTGCCATCAGCGGAAAGCGAGGGCTGTGACTCCCAATCGGCGGTATTCACCGTCGGTCCAAGATTCTCCGGCACTGACCATTCATCCCCTACCCTGACGCTCTGAAAGAGATCGCAACTTCCATAGCCACTTCTGCCCAGGCAGGAAGTGAAAATAAGTTTTCTGCCATCAGCAGAAATCGTGCAGGTGCCTTCATTCCATTTCGAGTTGATGTTGGGCGAGATGGATTTGGGCGGCATCCACCTTCCCTGCTCATCCTTGCGGCTTACAACAAGGTCTTCGTCGTCATCGCCGCTGTTCCCTAACCTGCGGGTGAAGATAAGCTCCCGTTGATCGGCCGTCAACACGGGAAAGTACTGCATCGCAAAGGCATTTACGGTATCACTTAACTCCCGTTGCCGGTACGGTGATTTGTTATTTTGGTGCGCCGCGGCAAATTGCACGCTCCTCAGCATTGTTTTTGCCCGGTTTAACTTTGCCTGATTTTGTTTTTCTGCGACGACGAACAACTTCAACATCTCTCCCGCCTTTGAATAGTCGCCAACAGCAAGGTAACTTACGCCGAGGTCGTACCAATACACTTTTTGTTTCGTCGGATCACCGGAGAGTGAAAGACCTTTTTCAAAATCCAAGATCGCTTCTTCATACTTTTTCAGCGAAAAGTAAACCAACCCGCGGCGGGAGTATGCCTCGGCAAAGTTCCGGTCTTTTGCAATCGCCTGCTCCAGTAGTGCAATGGCCTGCTGGTGCTGGCCGCGCACGCGGTAGTTATCGGCTTCGGTGTATAGTTCGATCGCCTTTTTTGATTTGGTACTCAGTTGCACCTGTGCGAACAGGGGCTGGATGAGAAGGGCACCCGAAAAAAGCAAGACCGCACGAATCATTCCCAAAGCTACTAAACTAAAAAACAATATTGGCCACGTCATTTTCAGGGCCGTCAAAGCCAATCATCGCATTGATCAGCTTAAAGGTTTCAAACGTGTAAACGTCTTCTTTTCTTATGGTAATCGCCTGTATTTTTCCGGTGTCAATCAGGTATTCGCGCATGGTGCCCGCCAAAAGGGGCGTCCGGGGTGTAAACCAGCATTCGTTCCGCCTAAAAACAATATTCGCGTAGGAGGCGTCGGTGACCTGCCCGTTCCTGATGATGAGAATGTCATCACACTCCCGCCGCATTGCGTACAGCCTGTCCAGCCCGCTCCTGTCCCTGAACTTGTGCGGATAGATGATCGAATCATCAGCGAGGGCACGCAGCTTCTCAACCGGGTTTCTGACGTACGGAATAAACGCCAGGTCGGCAGAACGATCGTCATAAACAACCCTGCATTTGTAGCACCCGCGGTCAGGGAGAATGGTTGTTTTCAGCAATGCCGGAAGATCGATGCCCGACGCGTTTTTGAACAGCGCCAGCAAAGCCCGGTTCATTCGCTGTTCGTGATAGCGAAGGTTATGGAACCGGCCGTTCTCCAGCCTGATCGATTCAATCAAAAGGGACATATACTTTGTCGATCGCTTCCTGGTACTCCGCCGTAACCGAACTCTGTGTTGTAATTCCTCCGCCGCTCCGATATACATAACCTTGCCCTCTTCTCTCGATGTAGCGGATCATCACACCGCTATCGAGGTCATTTCCATTAAAATACCCAAATACACCGGTATAGTATCCACGGTCGGCGCCTTCAGCCTCACGGATCACCTGCAGTGTTCTGGCTTTTGGCGCCCCGCTCACCGACCCTGCCGGCAAAAGGGTGACGAGAATATCGCCAAGACGCGAATGGTAATCTTCGGGCAGGTCGCCTGTGATTTCGGAGCTTACCTGTAAAAGATTTTTTGTATTGGTCTTCAGTTCATCGATGTACCGAAAGCGCGCCACCGATACCTTTCTTGCTACCTGGCTCAGGTCATTGCGGATCAGATCCACTATGGTCACATGCTCGGCCAGCTCTTTTTTATCCGACAGGATTTTCTCTCTTGCACCAGGGATCCTTGCATCGATCGTTCCCTTCATGGGGAAGGAGTAGATTGTTGTCCCCCTTATCTGTATGAAGATCTCCGGCGAGAAGACGAGAAATTCATCTCCGGATAACAGTTTGTACTTGGCCCTGCTGATGTAGAAAAGATCCCGCAGGCTGTTGTCCAAAAATATTCCTGTCTCGATGGTCAGGTTGGTCAGGTACGTGTCGCCAAACACCAGGTGGCCGATGACCTTGTTGTACTTCTCCTGATATTCCGATGAAGGGATCGGGTATTTCCGGATGATATCACCCGGACTTGCCGGGATTTTTGGGAAGACGTAACCGGGAGCATTGGTATATCCGTTGATGCTGAACAGCAACTGGTCCGGATCAATGGCATCCATCCTCAGCGCAACCGGCTTCTTCAGTTCGAAATCCGTTAAAAACAAAAAGGGAATCCTGTTGTACCCCCAGTCATTTACTACGGAAATGAATTCGGAAATGTCCATTGTATTGCCTGCATCCATGAAATGCATCAGCGCATCATGGTATGTTCATATACTTGTGCGTCTGCAGGGATATGTTCCACGAAGGATGATGCTTTACGTAATCAATAATAAGAGGCAGCATCGCCTTTTCTCTTGACCACTCGGGTTGCAGAAACAACCTGCAGGTTGCTCTTACCCGTTCAGCATACTCCTCTGCCCAGGTCAGGTCACTCGTGTTATATACGATAATCTTGAGTTCATCGGCGAAACGGTAGGTCATCGTGTCCGGCGGCCTGAACTTTTTGGGCGACAGGCATACCCAGTCCCACGTGCCGGTTAGAGGGTAAGCACCGGATGTTTCAATGTGGGCGCGCAGCCCGGATTGGCGGATGGCATGGGTCAGCGCGCTTAGATCGTACATTGCCGGCTCACCTCCGGTAACCACGACAAGGCGTGTGCCACTCGCTGCCGCCCGGTTCACCATTTCATCAACACCGGCAAGCGGATGAGCATTTGCATCCCATGATTCCTTTACGTCACACCAGGAACATCCCACGTCACAGCCAGCCAGTCGTATGAAATAGGCTGCGTGACCCTGGTAGGCCCCTTCACCCTGTATGGTATAGAAATCTTCCATCAGGGGCAGAGTCATAACCGGGTGGTTCGTTAAAGTGCTCAATGAGTGAATAGTCGGGATCAATAGTGCTGTCTAAGTTGTACTACGGATTACGCAACTCGGTTGCGCGCAATGTATTCAGCAAAAGGGATGCGATGGTCATGGGTCCTACGCCGCCCGGTGTAGGTGTTATAAACGAACATTTAGGCGCAACATTCTTAAAGTCCACATCCCCTTTTATGGCCCAGCCTTTGGGGTACTCCGGGCCCTCAACGCGGGTTGTTCCGATATCAATCACTACGGCGCCTTCCTTTACCATATCCGCGGTAATGAGACCGGGCTTGCCCACGGCCACCAGCAGAATGTCTGCTGCCAGCGTAAAGCCGGCAAGATTCTGTGTGTACTTGTGGCAAATCGTCACCGTTGCACGCCCTAACTGAGCCAGCATCATGCTCAGCGGAGCACCTGCTATGCGGCTTGCCCCAACCACCACAGCGTGTTTCCCTTCGGTCTCTATATCATAGCGGCGAAGCAATTCCATTACCCCAAAGGAAGTAGCCGGCATCAGCAGCGGGTTTTTGGATATGATACTTCCGAAATTCTGATTGGTGAATCCATCCACATCCTTGTCCGGTCTTATCATCTCCGTGATCTTTTCCACGGATATGTGCGGCGGAAGTGGTAGCTGAACGATAAAGCCGTCGACGTCCTCATCATTGTTGACGTGATCGATATGCTTCATCAGCTTTTCTTCACTGATCGTATCGGCAAATCGCATCATGGTATAGTGATAGCCCACCGACTTGCAGGCTTTGACCTTGTTGTCCACATACGTCTGGCTGGCGCCATCATCGCCCACGAGGATGATGGCAAGGTGCGGTACTTTTTTGCCTTGTGATTTTCGTTCCGCAACTTTCATCGCAATTTCATTCTTGATATCGGCTGATATCTTTTTGCCGTCAATTTTTGTGTACGTGGTTGAGTCTACCATGGAGCAATGGGTGAATGAGTGAATCAGTGAGTGGGTGGGTGAGTGAGTGAATAATGAAAATGGTTAATCCAATTTCAGGACGGCCATGAATGCTTCCTGGGGTATTTCCACGTTACCTACCTGGCGCATTCGCTTCTTTCCCTTTTTTTGCTTTTCCAGAAGCTTCCGCTTCCGGGAAATATCGCCACCGTAGCATTTTGCAAGCACGTTCTTCCGCATGGCCTTAACTGTTTCGCGCGCGATGATCTTCTGACCAATAGCTGCCTGAATGGCAATCTCAAACATCTGCCGGGGGATAAGCTCTTTCAGTTTCTCGCACAGTTTCTTTCCCCAGTCATACGACTTCGCGCGATGAACAATGGCCGACAGCGCGTCCACCTTGTCGCCGTTCAGCATGACATCGAGTTTCACCATGTCGGACTCCCGGAAACCGATAAGATGATAATCCAGCGAAGCATAACCCCGCGAAATCGTCTTCAATTTATCAAAGAAATCAAATACAATCTCAGATAGCGGCATCTCGAAGCTGAGCTCAACACGATCGGCGGTGAGGTAGTGCTGGTTCTTCAGTATGCCGCGCTTGTCCATGCACAGTCCCATGATCGGACCGATATAGTCCGATTTGGTAATGATCTGCGCAAGGATGAAAGGTTCTTCGATATGGTCAACACTCGTCGGATCCGGCATTTCCGACGGCGCATTGATGAGTTTAATCGATCCGTCGGTCATGACTGCCCTGAACTGGACTGATGGTACCGTAGTGATCACCGTCATATCGAATTCGCGTTCCAGTCGTTCCTGAATGATCTCCATATGCAGCATGCCAAGGAAGCCGCAACGGAACCCGAACCCCAGGGCAGCGGACGATTCAGGTTCCCACACCAGGGAGGCATCGTTGAGCTGAAGCTTTTCCATGGAGGCCCTGAGTTCTTCGAACTCACTGGTATCGACCGGGTAGATGCCGGCAAAAACCATGGGCTTCACATTTTCAAAGCCCTGAATGGGTTCTCCTGGCCGATGCACGTGCGTGATCGTATCCCCTACCTTGACTTCACTGGCGATCTTAATTCCCGATATCAGGTAGCCTACATTTCCGGCCCTGATTTCCTTAACCGGCTGTTGCTGCAATTTGAGAATGCCGATCTCGTCCGCCTCGTACGTTCGCTTGGTCGCAATAAACTTCACCACGTCCCGCGTTTTGACTGTGCCGTTGAAAACACGGAAATATACCTCCACTCCCCGAAATGAATTAAATACCGAATCGAATATCATCGCCTGCAGCGGTGCGTCAGAATCACCTGAGGGTGGTCTGATGCGCTGAACGACCGCATCCAGGATCTCTTCAATACCGATGCCTTCCTTGGCGCTGGCGGAGATGATATCCTCCCGTTTGCAGCCGATCAGATCCACCATCTGGTCGGCAACGGCATCCGGATTGGCATGAGGGAGGTCAATCTTGTTCATTACGGGGATTATTTCCAGATCATGGTCCAGCGCCAGGTACAAATTGGATATGGTCTGCGCTTCAATACCCTGGCTGGCGTCCACAATCAGCAACGCTCCTTCGCAGGCAGCGATGGCCCGCGACACCTCGTACGAGAAATCCACGTGACCGGGGGTATCGATAAGGTTCAGAATGTACGTTTTTCCATCCTTCACGTAGTTCATCTGAATGGCGTGGGCCTTGATCGTAATGCCTTTTTCCCGCTCAAGGTCCATGTTATCCAGCACTTGGGCGTGCATTTCGCGCGGGGTCAGCGTGCCGGTAAATTCCAGCAGGCGGTCAGCCAACGTGCTTTTGCCATGGTCGATGTGTGCGATAATGCAAAAATTGCGGATGTCTTCCATACCCGTCGGTGTCCTCAAAAATTTTAGAACTGCAAAAGTAGATATTATTTGCAGATGATAGGGGAAGAAATTCAGCCCATTTCGGCCCTAAATTGACTTTTGGCACGCGTTTTTTAGCCGAAATCAGCGCTTGAATACTACACCATCTTTCATAACAAAAACCACGCGCTCCAGCGTTCGGATATCGGTCAGGGGGTTGTGATCCACGGCTATGATATCGGCGAGCTTACCGGCTTCGATGCTTCCGATCCGGTCAGCCATTCTGAGGATGGACGCATTGGTCAGCGTGGCGGCGCGGATTGCTTCTGCCGGGGGCATACCGGCGTCAACCATGTAACCAAACTCCTTCGCATTCTCCCCATGCGGCGAAACTCCGGAATCTGTACCAAAGGCAATTTTAACCCCTCGTTTGTATGCCATGCCAAAGGTCTGCTGCAGCTGCGGACCAATGGACAATGCCTTCGGTACCACCAGCTCGTGAAAATATCCCTCCTCCTTTGCTTTTTCGGCCACAAATCTTCCTGCCGAAATGGTGGGAACATAAAAGGTGCCCTTTGATTTCATCAAGTCCATAATTTCTTCCGTCATGTTCGTGCCGTGCTCGATGGTGGTTATTCCGGCAAGGACTGCCCTCTTCATTCCTTCGGCGCCGTGGGCATGCGCAGCAGTGTGCATGCCATAGTCGCGCGCCGTTTCAACGATCGCTTCTAATTCGTCGTCGGTAAACTGAGGACCAGATCCATCTTTTGCAAGGCTCAGCACCCCGCCCGTAGCGGTGATCTTTATCATGTCGGCCCCGTCCTTGTAGCGCTGACGTACGGCCTTCCTGGCGTCGTCGGGACCATTGATAACGCCATCGGCAGGGCCAGGATCTCCCATTAAATCCTTCCGGTAGCTGTTGGTGGGGTCAGCGTGGCCACCTGTGGTCGCAATGGACTTGCCCGCGGAAATGATCCGGGGTCCGGAAGTGAGACCCTGGTTAATTGCATTTCGCAAGGCTG
>DATBVZ010000257.1:0-7006 GCA_036515095.1 Cyclobacteriaceae bacterium
GCAGGAGATCAAGATCAAGGCCGCGCAGGAAAAAGGATCTAACCCCATGATCATGCTGGAAGGCATTGACAAGCAGCTGATCGGGCAGATCGCGGCAAAGATCAAATCCCTACGGAAGGTGGAGCCTTACAAAGGCAAGGGTATCAAGTTTGCCGGAGAGCAGGTTCGCAGAAAAGCGGGTAAGGCTGCTGCGAAGTAATTTGAAGAATTTAGCATCATAGCGCACTATTATCTATGGCAGGCAAGACAAGCGAACGGAGGAAAAGAATAAGGCTGGGTATCCGCAGGAAGATCAGCGGTACGAAGGAAAGACCGCGGCTTTCAATATTCAGGAGCAACCGCGGACTCTATGCCCAGCTGATCGATGATTCCAAAGGGGTCACGCTGGCTTCGGCGTCTACGGTAAGCCTTGGTGAAAAGGCTAAACTGAACGCCGAGTTCTCCAGGCAGGTCGGGAAGAAAATTGCCGAAGTGGCACTTTCTTCCGGAATTGAGACCGTTGTTTTCGACCGGAGCGGGTACCTCTATCACGGCAACGTGAAGGCATTCGCGGATGGTGCGCGCGAAGGAGGACTGAAGTTTTAAGCATCAAGAATAACAGCAGAATATGTCAGTAAGCAATATAAGCACGGTCAAGGCAAGCGAAATCGATTTGAAAGAAAAGGTCGTTGCCATTCAACGCGTGGCCAAAGTTGTAAAAGGCGGTCGTCGTTTTAGCTTCGCAGCAATTGTGGTTGTGGGAGATGGCAACGGCGTCGTTGGTTACGGACTTGGAAAAGCCAATGAAGTCACCGATGCTATTACGAAGGGTATCGACGATGCTAAAAAGCATTTGGTAAAAGTGCCGATCATCAGGGGCACGGTTCCTCATGAATCGATCGGTAAGTTTGGCGGTGGATTTGTTCTGCTGAGGCCTGCCTCACCGGGAACGGGTGTAATCGCGGGTGGCGCTATGCGTGCCGTATTGGAAAGTGCCGGCGTGCACAATGTGCTGGCAAAGTCCAAAGGATCCTCCAACCCGCACAACGTGGTGAAGGCCACCTTCAGGGCATTGACCAGCATGCGCGATGCATACACAATTGCCCGTAACCGGGGAATAGCGTTGTCAAAAGTTTTTAACGGCTAATTGAGTCATGGCAAAAGTACAGATAACCCAAACACGCAGCATCATTCGCCGGCCAGAGCCCCAGGTGAGGACCATAAAAGCGTTGGGGCTGGGCAAGATTAATCGTACCGTTGAGGTGGAGTTGACACCCCAGATCGAGGGAATGATTAGGAAAGTAAGTCACTTGATCACGGTTAAAGGAGCTTAAACATGAGACTGCATACACTCAAACCAGCAAAGGGATCGGTAAGGACCAACAAGCGTCGCGGGCGTGGCCAGGGATCAGGAGGTTCAACGGCAGGACGGGGCCACAAGGGAGCCCAGTCCAGGTCAGGATACTCCAAGAAGATCGGTTTTGAAGGCGGACAAATGCCGCTCCAGCGCCGCGTGCCCAAATTTGGATTTACAAGCATCAATAAGGTATACTTCAAGGCTGTAAATCTTGATGTGCTGGAAGGCCTGGCAGAAAAAACCAACGAAGAGGCAGTCGGGTTGCAGACCTTGATTGCGAATGGTATTGTCGGTAAGAACGACAGGGTAAAGATCCTCGGCAGAGGCGAGCTAAAGAAAAAATTGAACGTCGAAGCGCACGCTTTCTCGGCTTCAGCCAGCAAGGCTATTGAAAACGCGGGAGGCACGGCCACAACCGTTAAATAATGAAGAAATTCTTTACAACCATAAAGAATATTTTCTCGATCGAGGACCTCCGGGTCAGGATACTCAATACGCTCGGCTACCTGGTCATTTTCAGGTTGGGATCGTATATCGTCCTGCCGGGAATCGACCCGAATCTCCTGGACACAGGAGCCAGGGGAGGCATCTTCGATCTGTTAAATACCTTTTTGGGTGGATCCTTTAACCGGGCATCCATTTTTGCATTGGGTATCATGCCGTATATCTCGGCATCGATCATTGTGCAGTTGCTTACGGTGGCATTTGCTCCATTCCAGAAAATGCAAAAGGAGGGGGAATCCGGAAGAAGAAAGCTGAATCAGTACACGCGGGTACTCACCATTCTGATCACCGGGTTTCAGTCCTACGGCTACATCCGCGGAACGATCGATGCCGATGCCATCATCGCACCGGGATTCTTCTTTTACTTCACTGCGATTACCATCCTTATTGCCGGTACGATGTTTTGTATGTGGCTGGGTGAACGCATCACCGACAAAGGCATTGGCAACGGTATCTCCATGCTGATCATGATCGGTATAATCAGCCGGTTTCCGGGCGCTGTGATTGCGGAAGCAATGGACAAGCAGTTGGCCGGAGCGCTTATCCTTATCGTGGAATTCCTGGCGTTGTTTGTCGTTGTCGTAGGGGTTATCATGCTGACACAGGCTACCCGGCGTATCCCGATCCAGTATGCCAAGCAGGTAATTGGGAATAAGCTTTATGGCGGCAAGCGGGAATTCATTCCCATGAAACTCAATGCCGCCGGCGTTATGCCCATCATCTTTGCCCAGGCCCTGATGTTTATCCCTGCGTTGCTTGCGGGAATATGGCGGGATAGCGACATAGGGGCTTACATAGGTTCTACGTTCTCGGATTTTACTTCGTGGCAGTACAACCTGTTGTTCGCGTCCCTGATTCTGATCTTTACTTTCTTTTATACGGCAATAACCATCAACTCAAACGATATTGCCGATAACCTGAAACGAAACGGCGGCTTTATTCCCGGTATCAAACCCGGAAGACAAACGGCTGACTTTATAGATACGATATTGTCACGGATCACATTGCCGGGTTCGATATTTCTGGCCATTATCGCCATTCTCCCTGCCTTCGCGGTAAGGGCAGGCGTGGATCAGAACTTCGCCCAGTTTTATGGTGGCACTTCCTTGCTGATCATGGTTGGGGTTATCCTGGATACCCTCCAACAAATCGAAAGTTACCTCCTCATGAGGCATTATGAGGGTATGATGAAATCGGGCAGGATAAGAGGACGTTCACAATTTGCTGCGGCCTGATCGCTGAATGATTCATTTAAAGAACCGGGATGAGATTCAGTTGATCAGGGAGAGTGCGGATATCCTGGGTAAGGCACATGGTGAAATTGCGCGGTTGATAAAGCCGGGCGTGAAGACCATTGAACTGGACAGGGTAGCCGAAGTGTTTATACGTGATCACGGCGGATCGCCTTCGTTCAAGAATTACAACGGCTTCCCGGGATCGCTGTGTATCTCGGTGAATGAGATTGTGGTCCATGGGTTTCCGGGAACTTATGAACTGAAGGAAGGCGACATTATTACCATCGATTGTGGTGTCTTTTACAAGGGTTATCACAGCGATTCGGCTTACACCTATCCGCTGGAGGGCGTAAGTAACGATGCCCTGATGTTGCTCCGGCGTACGCTGGATGCCCTGTATGAGGGAATCGGGCAGGCCCGGGCAGGCCGGAGAATGGGTGATGTTAGCTTTGCCATACAGGAATACGTTGAGCAGTTCGGTTATGGTGTGGTCCGGGAGCTGGTGGGACATGGAATCGGGAAGAGCCTTCATGAAGATCCTGAAGTTCCCAATTACGGCAAGCGGGGAAAGGGAGTTAAGTTGGTCGAGGGAATGGTCTTAGCCATTGAGCCAATGATCAACCTGGGAACGAGAAAAGTGGTACAGGAAGCAGATGGCTGGACCATCCGAACTTCAGACCACAAACCATCCGCGCATTTTGAACATACGGTGGCGATCGGGAAAGATAGTGCTGAGATATTGACAACGCACAGGTATATCGAAGAAAATTATACATACAAGTGGCGAAACAACGGTCAATAGAACAGGACGGAACGATTACGGAGGCGCTCTCGAATGCGATGTTCAGGGTGCAACTGGAAAATGGGCATGAGGTCCTGGCGCACATTTCCGGAAAGATGAGGATGAACTACATCCGCATTCTGCCGGGCGACCGCGTCAGACTGGAAATGTCGCCGTATGATCTGTCAAAAGGAAGAATAGTATTCAGGTATAAATAGTCGGAAGGTCCGGTTTATGCTCAGGGAAGAGCGTCAGGCATTTAACAGAAGAAAGCGATGAAAGTAAAAGCCTCCATAAAGAAACGCAGCGCCGATTGCAAGATCATCAGGCGCAAGGGAAAATTGTACGTCATCAACAAAAAGAACCCCCGGTACAAACAAAGACAGGGATAGTCATTGGTGCGCGGGTATATACATGATTTGAAACAGTAAGAAACAGAACAGAACATGGCACGTATAGCAGGTGTTGATATTCCGGATAACAAGCGAGGTGAGATCAGTCTGACCTACATTTTCGGCATTGGCAGGAGGTCTGCCCAAAAGATTCTCAATGCGTCCAATATCAGTTGGGACAAACCGGTAAAAGACTGGACCGATGACGAATCCAATGCGGTGCGGGCTGTCATTGCCGAGAAGTTCAAGATCGAAGGGGTTCTGAAGTCGGAGATACAATTGAGCATTAAGCGCCTCATGGATATCGGCTGCTACCGCGGGCTACGGCACCGCAAGGGCCTTCCGGTAAGGGGTCAGACCACCAAGAACAACGCCCGGACACGAAAGGGAAAACGGAAAACGGTTGCCAACAAGAAGAAGGCTACCAAAGGCTGATAACAATTAAAGATAAACCATAGAGAATGGCTGCGACGGACAAACGTAAAGACAAAGCAAAAAAAAGAGTTGTTAATGTGGAGGCAGTTGGCCAGGCTCACATACGCGCAACTTTTAATAACATCATCATCTCCATGACCAACACCGCGGGACAGGTCATTTCCTGGGCGTCGGCGGGAAAGATGGGATTCAGGGGTTCAAAGAAGAACACCCCCTATGCGGCACAAACTGCCGCCCAGGAGTGCGCTTCAAAGGCTTTTGAATTGGGACTTCGCAAGGTTGAAGTTTTTGTCAAAGGCCCCGGATCAGGACGGGAATCCGCAATACGGACCATCCAGATCGCCGGTATTGAGGTTACCGCCATCCGTGATGTCACGCCCCTCCCCCATAATGGTTGCAGGCCTCCGAAGAGAAGAAGAGTATGATCGGGATGAACGGGACGAGCAGGATGGTCAAAAGTAATCACGGCAATCAATCAAGGAAATCAGGGTAATCAATCAAGGTAATCAAGGTTATGGCACGATACACAGGCCCCAAAGTCAGGATTTCAAGGCGCTTCAACGAACCGATAATGGGGGAGAACAAGGCGCTGCAAAAGAAGAACTACGCTCCGGGTCAGCACGGAAGAGGTAAGAAACGCAAACAGTCCGAGTATGCTGTTCAGCTTGCTGAAAAGCAAAAGGCGAAGTACATATACGGATTGCTGGAACGTCAGTTTGCTAAACTTTTTGACAATGCTTCCAGGAAAAAAGGCGTTACCGGTGAGGTGTTGCTGCAGCTGCTGGAGTCACGGCTGGACAATACCGTATTCAGACTGGGGATCGCCCCGACCAGAAGGGCAGCGCGTCAGCTGGTTTTGCATAAACACATAACCGTTAATGGTGAGGTTGTAAACATTCCCTCATTCTCCCTTAAGCCGGGAGAGTCGGTTGGCGTCCGCGAACGCTCAAAAACATTGGAAGTGATTGGGAACAGCCTCTCACTTCAGGGTTCCAGGAAATACAACTGGCTCGAGTGGGACAATAATGAAATGACCGGGAAGATCATCAATTTACCCCTGCGCCAGGATATACCTGAGAACATCAATGAGCAATTGATCGTTGAATTGTACTCGAAGTAGTTTTAACTGATAATCATACCACAATTATGTCAATATTAGCATTTCAAATGCCGGAAAAGGTTGTGATGGAGAAATCCGACGATTTCCACGGCCTTTTCACATTCAAGCCCCTGGAAAAAGGATACGGAGTTACGATGGGCAATGCGTTGAGAAGAATCCTCCTGTCATCGCTTGAAGGGTATGCCATAACAGGGATCAAGATCCCGGGTGTACTTCATGAATTTTCAACCATTGAAGGCGTAGTGGAGGACGTTGCCGAGATCATTCTTAACCTGAAGATGGTGCGGTTCAAGAAGATTGCTGATAGTTTCGACAACAAGATCACGCTGAGCATCAAGAAACAGAAGCAATTCACAGCGGGTGATATCGCGAAGTTTACTTCCGCCTTTGAAGTTCTTAATCCCGAACACGTCATTTGTAACCTTGACGAATCGGCAAATATTGAGATTGAACTGACCATAGAAAAGGGGCGGGGATACCTTCCTGCAGAAGAGAACAAACCCACGGAACAGGTTTTTGGATTTATTCCCATCGATGCCATCTTTACGCCCATTAAGAACGTTAAATTCAGCGTGGAGAATACCCGGGTGGAACAAAAGACGGACTATGAGAAACTGTTGATCGATATTGAAACCGACGGATCGATCCACCCCGAGAAAGCGCTTGAAGGCGCTGCGCATATCCTCATTCAGCATTTCCGTTTGTTCTCCGACAAGTCTATCGAACTCGAGACCGGAAAGGATGCGGAGATAGAACAGGTGGATGAAGAAATGCTTCACATGCGCAAGCTGCTGAAAACACCGCTGCACGATCTGGATCTTTCCGTCCGTGCCTACAACTGCCTGAAGGCTGCCGATGTAAAAAGCCTGGGCGACCTGGTTCAGCTCGAAATATCCGATATGATGAAATTCAGGAACTTTGGTAAGAAGTCCCTTGCAGAATTGGAACAACTTGTTGCGGAAAAGAACCTGACCTTTGGAATGGACCTTTCCAAATACAAACTCGAAGAAGATTAAGTGAAATGAGACACGGGAACAAGATCAATCACCTTGGCAGGACGGCCAGCCACCGGCGGGCGTTGCTCTCCAATATGGCGTCTTCGCTGATCATGCACAAGCGACTGACAACTACAGTGGCCAAGGCCAAGGCGCTCCGGAAGTATGTTGAGCCGCTTATCACCAAAGCCAAGAGCGATACCACGCA
>DATBVZ010000258.1:0-5230 GCA_036515095.1 Cyclobacteriaceae bacterium
TCACAGGTGCATCGCCGCCGTTCGCAAGGCTATGTTCCTCGCCGGGCAGGGTGAGGGCGACACTTCCCGGACCCAGGACCCTGGTTATGTTGTTCTGAGTGACCCTGAGCCTGCCTTCTTTGACGATGACAAGTTTTTCGGCGTCCGCAGGAGTATGTTCCCCGGAGGAAGCTTTGCCGGGCGCCAGTGTAGAGACGTGGATCTCAATTGATTCAAGGAAAGTTGAACTTCCTTCCAGAATCTCTTTTTTGTCGCGATTCTCTTTCTTTGCCTCCCTGACCTGGCTCCAGGGATAGACGTCAGACTGCACAGGTTGGCCCTGACCAATGACCGAGAGTGGTATAGAAAGGAGGAACAGGGTCGAGAGAATAGGATGCTTCACACAATTGAAGGTTGATGCAAGACCTGGAATACCGTGATCCAGGCTTTAATATAGAATATTTTTGAATAGGCTGGGGTCTGTTTCACAGGACAGGCAGGGAAGGGCAGTCAGGCGTGGCAACTTTTAACGGCTTACGCATGTTGCTGGCATCGGGGGAACCTGTTATTACAGTTCTGCTTTGTCATTTTGCCACAAATCCATTAACATTGCACCTCATTTTTAGAGGTTGCGCGCGGCATGAAATGCTACCCTGACCAGGCTCCAAAAGCAAATCCCTCATCCGGGCCCATAGCTCAGACGGTTAGAGCACCTGACTCATAATCAGGTGGTCGCTGGTTCGATCCCAGCTGGGCCCACATGTTGGTTTGGATTTTCAGAATTCAGCAGCGCTAATCGTTCGCCAAAGGATTTGGGCGGGATCCGCCACCTGGTGGTCCCGCTTTTTTATGCCCGTCATTCGCCGGACTGTCTGAAAATAAAAAAGCTGCCGGCTTAAAACCCGCAGCTTTTTAAAGGGCTCGTAAAAATTAATTATTCACCAAATAGTTTGTATCCTAATGAAAGTTGAATCACGCCATTCTTGGCATCGACTTCCTCTTCACTGTCATAAATCTTGGTGATCCCCATGGAATAACGGGCAGAAGCATGGAGTTTTCCAAATGAGGCGCCAAGACCCAGGTTCACGGCAATATCCGTGCTCTTGAAAAATTCCTTCATATCCACCTCAGCTTCTTCACCCTGGTAGCTGGCTTTGCCTTTAGCGCTGGCCAAAAAGCTGAACTGGGGTCCTGCGTGAACGTTGAAATTACCGAAAGAATACATCAGATTAACAGGTACGCTGATGTAGTTCAGCTTGTAAACGAGTTCGTAACCGTCTTCGTCCATCTTTGATCCTACCGAGTTATAAAGCAACTCAGGCTGAACTGCAAGTGCCTCAGACAAACCGATGTTGAGGAACCCCCCGATGTGATAGGCGACGCGCATTTTCATGTCAGCTTCTTTTGCGTCTTCACCTATTCCATTAGCAAGATTTAAACCAGCTTTAAGACCTCCACTAATGCCCTGGGCAAAAGCGCCAACAGCAAAAAGTGTACATAGTGTAACAGTCAAAAAAATCCTTTTCATAGTTAACTTTTGTTTAGTTTGATTGACAAATATGGGTAAGGTTAAAATATCAAACAATAGGTTATTGTGCACGGCAATTGTGAATTGAAACAACGTGTCGTAATCTTACCTTGTTCTTACATTGTGAATGTAACCAAACACCGCATTATGCATTATAGCACCCGTTGATTTCAATATTTCCGCTTGGTTGGGGCGTTATATTGCCTTTTTCATCCGTCAGAAAACAGTAACAGCGCAAGGTTGTTGGTGTAAGAATTTAAATAAGTTCAACGAAAAAATTTTCAGCCCTTTTTAAGGCTTTTTCCCACTTTTGGACTGGTCCGTAGCCCAGGCATGATTCTGAGTATTGCCGTTTCTCAGGCAGCATATACTAACCGGCGGGACTTGAATACTGTTTTGATGTGAATGCCGTTCGATTTTCGTTCAAAGATAACCATGTCTCCGGCGAAAGGATCTCTTGTACCGTTGGGGATACCCATCGTATTGTTTACCTGCAACGACGCCATCGACCAGGCTTGCTGCAAGGTTGCCAACTGTTCATTGATCAGATGATCAATTCCCCGCGTAAGCGCAAGGGCGGCGCCTGCCAGCATCCGGGGATCGGAATCCATGCATAGCCTGCCCGTTGTATCCAGTCTTACCCTGCCGCCTATGTGCGATGAATAGATGCCCGGCTTCATTCCCGCGAACATGGTGCAATCACTGACGAGTATGGTGTTGTTTTTCTTTGCACGCAGGACGGTTTTGATGAACGCCGGCGGAAGATGAAACCCGTCGGCGATGATGCAAGCCGTCAGCGCATCACTGGCGAGTTGCTCCCAGATAAAGTTCGGATGACGCGGCAGCATAAGCGGTGCCCCGTTACCCAGGTGGGTAGACATGGTAGCGCCTGCCCCAATAGCTTCTTGTATCTGTTCCGGTGTGGCATTGGTATGCCCGATAGAGACGACGACTCCCAGCCGCACGCATCGCTTGATGAAGGAGGATGAACCTTTCCACTCCGGTGACAATGTGATGACCCTGATTTTGCCCCGGGCAGCCTTCTGAAACCTGTCGAACAATGCACGGTCGGGGGCAGTCACATAGTTTGCACTATGCGCTCCCCGGGCTCCATCGTCCGGAGAGACAAACGGGCCCTCCAGGTGGATGCCGGGAATATGATCCACCAGCGCGGGATCTTCGCTGCATGCGCGATCAATACTTTCCAGGAGGGAGATTATTCTATCCGTGGAATTGGTAATGACCGTAGGAAAGAATCGGGTAACACCTGCCTGAACCAAAGCATCGGATACCCTTCGAACATCGGCTGCGTCGAGCGGCGCAGTGTTGAAATCGATGCCGTTGTATCCGTTTACCTGCAGATCGGTGAGCCCGGGCCCTGCATAAATGCCATTGCGGAGGCGCCCGGGTAAGGTCCTTGCTGCCACAAGCTTTTTCTGCCTGACTTCCAGCTCAACTGCTTTGCCGGTGATACAGTGTGTCGCCCGTATTTTCATAATTAAACGCAGGTCAAACGACCAACTAATTCATGGTGTCTCTTTTTTCAGGGATTGCAAAAGTTCATCCACCTCTTTCCGCACAGGCTGCCTGCGGTTAACAAGACCCAGCAAGATAAACACGGTAGCAGAAAGGATCACCGGCAGGCTTACCGCCAGTGCCGGCGAAACGACAATTGCTTTTGTAACGATAAAGGCGGCAAAACCGGCGAGGATCGAGCCATTGGCCGCCAGTGATCCAGAATGACGAAATGGTGGCAGCATTCCAAACAACATAGGGACCGCCACCGGTCCCACCAATGCGCCAAACCACAAAACGATCAGGCCAAGAACGCCGCCGAAATGCTCGAATTGAGTGGCGACGACAATCGTTCCGCCGGTGAAGATAAAGGTCGATACCCTTGCCGTCCGCAAGGCTTTCCGGGGATCAGTTGTTCCCGGCTTATTGCGCAGTGCTGGCCAGATATCTCTGGCTATGACAGCTGCAATGGTATTCGCATCGGAAGAAGTCATCGTCATCGTGTTGGCGAACATCGAAGCAAGTACTAAACCAATAAGTCCTTCAGGCAATAATTCAAGGGTAAGCCGTCCATACGAGGTGGTGGGATCATCGAGACCCGGCAGGATTAATGGTGCCGCCCACATTGGAAAGAATAGTATCAGAGGCCAGATCAGGTAAAGCCCGGCAGAAAGTAAGCCCGATCGTTTGGCTTGCTTTTCATCCGGCGATGCAATGTAACGCGTGGCCAGACTCCATGTTCCACCATTGTAGCTCAGCGTATTAATAAAGAGAAACGCCAACGCAAATCCCACGGTATAAGGCTCGTTGAAGAATTGACCGTTTGCCTCCGGAAGCCTGTCCCACAAACCACCTATTGAATTGAAGCCGCCGAGTTTCATGACGGCCGCCCGGAACATGGCCAAACCTGCAACTACCTGGACAATAAACTGGGCGAAGTCGGTGAGAATTACGCCCCATAATCCGCCGACAGTTACGTATAACATGGATACACCTCCGGCCAGGAGAATCCCGGTCATGATGTCCGCCCCTGTGAAAACGTTGAGCAGTATTGCGATGGCAGCCCACTTAGCCCCGACATCAAATAACTTCAGAAGTACACCGCTCCATGCCATGATCTGCTGTGCAGGCAAATTGTAGCGCACCCTCAAGTACTCAAGCGGCGACTGAATCTTATATTTTACTCTGAGCCGTACCCATCGCACCGGGAAAACGCCAATCGTAATCAGCATCCCGATTCCGATTGTCAGAGCCCACCACACATACACAGAAACGCCGTGGGTGTAAGCCAGTCCCGCATAAGCAACAAAGACCGCTCCACTGTACCCCGACACATGATGCGATATTCCCGACAGCCACCACGGTAGCTTACCTCCCGCAACGAAATAGTCGGCGGCATCGGTATTTTTGAAATAGGACCAGATACCGATCACTACCACCAGCAGGAAGAAGGCGATAATCACCCACCAGTCAAGCGGACTTAGCTGCATCCGCTAAAGATAGGAGAAATGGGTGATATAAAGGTTGGCGTGAATAACGGACACGTTGATTAGAATCCGGGGCCAAAATTAAACGTCATATTGCTAATCACTAAAATTGCAATACCAACGGTGCAACCAATAAGGCCCATCGTCAGTGCAGCATTCAGTTTTCTTTCCTTCACAGATTCGATCTGGTTGAAGTATATCGTGTAATCCTTTTGATGCATGTGAGCTTTATTCAACCGGAAATGGATGTCTCCGATCAACCGGTCTGTCAGAACCGAATCTACCCGCATCTCCACCTTTTTCCCACCAACAACGGTCAGCGCATAGCGTTTTCCCTGGCTGACCTTTTGACTGATGGTTTCAGGGCTGGTATTCCGGGCATCCAGATACGGCTTGTATGAATAGCATGAGGCAAGGAGGATGGTACTCAAAGCAGTAGAGAATAGCCATCTTTTGACGGAAGGGCCCGTAATTTTTGTTGTCATAATTTCTCTGATTTTGGCTTTTATTTTCCTAAATCAAAGCAAAATCGAGCTCTCACCGTACGCCGAATGCGCAAATCCTGTTGTGGGGTTTTTCGATTTTTGCTTCAGGCGGGCAAAGGTGACCTGGAGATTTGCGATCCTCAGAGTCGATGGCAGGCAGAACTGTTCCCGTTTCCATTTTTTCCAACAGGAAGCCGGTTAGGCTTGGGTATATGGTCGATCGCATAATCAGAAAG
>DATBVZ010000259.1:0-2407 GCA_036515095.1 Cyclobacteriaceae bacterium
TTATGTTTTTTGGACAGGTCAATAAATTGGTAACAAATTAAGGATTAATCCAAACCTCTACAGGGACGAATAATCGGGACCGATCCCGACATGGTACCATTATTCCTGCCTTAGTATCAACGGGATCAGGTCCCGGCATCAACTTCAGACCCACGATCGCCTCGTCATTCTAACCCAACCGCGCCTTTCTCAGCCGCAGGGAATTTCCAATAACCGAAACCGAACTGAAGCTCATGGCCAGGGCGGCTATCATAGGTGAAAGAAGGGTTCCCCAAATGGGGTAGAGTACCCCTGCGGCAATGGGTATTCCCAATACATTGTATCCAAGGGCAAAGAACAGGTTCTCCCTGATATTTCGCATTACCTTGTGGCTGAGTATCCTGGCCTTGGCAATGCCGTTGAGGTCACCTTTCACCAGGGTGATGCCTGCGCTTTCAATAGCCACGTCGGTACCTGTCCCCATGGCAATCCCGATGTCGGCCTGCGCCAGGGCAGGAGCATCATTGATGCCATCACCAGCCATCGCTACCTTTTTCCCCTCAGCCTGCAGCCGCTTTACCTCATTTAGTTTATCCTCCGGAAGCATCTGGGCTTTGTACCCGTCCAGTTTCAGGCTTTCGCTCACTGCCCTGGCCGTGTCGTTGTTGTCTCCTGTAAGCATGATCACCTTCAAACCTTCCTGCTGCAACTTTTGAACTGCTCCTTTGCTGGATGGTTTGATCTTGTCTGAAATGACAAGCGCCCCGATCACGGCATTTCCTTCAGCCAGATAGGACACCGTTTTTCCTGTTCGCTGCTCGGCCTGAACCCGATCGCGAAATTCTGCTGGCAAAACAGCCCCCATTTGTTTCATTAGTTTCTCATTCCCCAGCGCCACGATCTGACCCTCGAGCTTACCCGTTACCCCCTTGCCTGAGACGGCTTCAAAGTTGCTGACAGGTTTACGGCCAACGAGCCGTTCCTCTCCATAGCGAAGTGTTGCCTGCGCCAGCGGATGTTCACTGCTGGCATTGAGGGATACCATTCTTGCCAGAATGTCATCTTCTGAGTAGCCCGGCGCGACCCGCATAATTTTCTCGACGGAAGGTCTTCCTTCTGTTACCGTACCTGTCTTGTCGATAATGACAACGTCAATGGCATTCATCCTCTCCAGCGCCTCGGCATTTCGGATCAGGATCCCCGACTGAGCGCCCTTGCCAACACCTACCATCACCGACATTGGCGTTGCAAGGCCAAGGGCGCAAGGGCAGGCAATAATCAGTACAGCAACCGCATTTACAAAAGCATACACATAAGCCGGAGCCGGCCCGTAGATGGCCCACACAAAAAAGGTAACGAGGGCTATCCCCACAACCGCGGGCACAAAGTAGCCGGATATTTTATCCGCAAGGTTCTGAATGGGCGCCCGCGACCGGCTCGCGGTGTTGACCATTTCGATGATTCGCGCCAGCAATGTTTCCGAGCCGACATTTTCAGCAACCATCACAAAAGTCCTGTTACCATTGATGGTACCTGAACTGACCTTATCGCCTGTTTTTTTGCTCACCGGTATGGGTTCACCGGAAATCATGGATTCATCGACCGATGTTTCGCCTTCCGTGATTGCACCGTCCACCGGTATTTTTTCACCGGGTTTAACGCGCAAAAGATCCCCCTTGTGAATAGCGTCAAGGCTAACCACCTCTTCTTTTCCATCGACTATCCTTGTGGCATTGTTGGGAGCGAGCTTTAATAATTCTTTGATGGCGCTGTTTGTCTTGCCGTGAGCTCGCGCCTCCAAAAGCTGGCCCAGCAGGACCAGGGTCAGGATTACCGTTGCCGCCTCAAAGTAAACGTAGACTGTGCCTTCATGCGTTTTGAATTCGTCAGGAAAAAAACCAGGGAACAGTAAAGCGACCACACTGAACAGCCAGGCAACACCTGCACCGATGCCGATAAGGGTAAACATATTAAGCCGCCACGTGACCAGGGACCGCCATGCCCGCTCGAAGAACATCCAGGTTGCGTAAAAGACTACAGGCAGCGACAAGACCAATTGTATCCAATTCCAGTACTTCCATGGCATGATCTTCACCAACGGATTATCCGGGATCATTTCCGGCATGGCGATAAGGAATATAGGCAGGGTAAACACAACGGCGATCTTGAATTTGTTCAGCAAAATCCCGTACGTCTTGTCTTCCTCCTCCACATCCGCCTCAAGCGGAACCAGGTCCATCCCGCATATCGGACACGAACCCGGCCCGTCGCGTATGATCTCAGGATGCATAGGACAGGTGTACTTCACTATCCGTTTCAATGCCGGCTGCTCCACCAGGTCCATTCCGCACACCGGGCAGTTGCCCGGCTTGTCGTACGTCTTGTCCCCCTCGCAGTGCATGGGACAGTAATACACTCCGGAGCTTCC
>DATBVZ010000260.1:0-3719 GCA_036515095.1 Cyclobacteriaceae bacterium
CATCAAGGTGAAAGTCTCGGGCCGGTTGGCCGGCGCGGATATGGCACGTACCGAACAATACAAGGAAGGACGCATTCCGTTGCATACCCTGCGTGCGGACATCGACTATGCCATCTCGGAAGCGCAGACAGTCTACGGAAAGATCGGTATCAAGGTGTGGATTTTTAAGGGAGAGATCTATGGCAAGCGCGACTTGTCACCGAATATTGGCATGGTAAGCAATGCTCCCGGCGTAGGGCCTAAGGGCGGAGACAAGCCGCAGGGCCGCAGACCGGGAGGACGCCCGGATAACCGTGGCAGAGGAAAGAGAAAGTAATCAGAGCGAGCATAAAATAAAGTCAGGCATCCATGTTACAGCCTAAGCGAACGAAATTCAGAAAACAACAAAAGGGACGGGTAAAAGGAATGGCAACCCGCGGGCACACCATTGCATTCGGATCATTCGGTCTTAAATCAATGGAAGCCGGCTGGATAACGTCACGTCAGCTCGAGGCTGCCCGTATAGCGGTAACACGGGCAATGAAAAGGGAAGGTCAGGTATGGATCCGCATTTTCCCCGACAAGCCCGTTACCAGAAAGCCGGCCGAAGTTCGCATGGGTAAAGGAAAGGGCGCGCCGGAGTACTGGGTCGCCGTCGTAAAGCCCGGGACCATTCTGTTCGAGGCCGGTGGTGTCAACATAGCTACCGCAAAAGAAGCGTTGCGCCTGGCGGACGGCAAGCTGCCCATCAAGACCAGGTTTACGGTAAGACGGGACTACATTGAATAACCCCAACGTATCTTCTAAATAAGATAGCCTATGAATAACGAAGATATCAGAGCACTATCACTTGCTGAATTGAAGGAAAAGATCGGCAGCGAGCAGGAGGCATTGCGCAAGATCCGGTTTGCTCATCAGGTCTCTGCAATTGAAAACCCGATGAAGATCAAGGAAACCAGGAGGCTATTGGCCCGCCTGAAGACGGAGCTTACGGTAAAAGAATCCCAACACTAATAATCCGGATGGAAACGCAAAGGAATTTCAGAAAAGAACGAATCGGGAAGGTTGTCAGCAACAAGATGCAAAAATCCATTACCGTGGCTGTCGACCGCAAAGTAAAGCACCCGATCTACGGGAAGTTTGTGAACCGCACCACCAAGCTGATGGCGCATGACGAAAGCAACACTGCCAATATCGGCGACACCGTTCGCATCATGGAGACGCGTCCGCTGAGCAAGAACAAGCGGTGGCGGTTGATTGAGATTGTGGAAAAGGCGAAGTAATTGACGACCGGATAACAGAATTAAAGAAACAGCATTATGATACGCACGGAATCCCGATTGAATGTAGCGGACAACAGCGGAGCAAAGGAAGTCCTTTGCATGCACGTGTTGGGCGGCAGCGGAAAACGATACGCTTCAATTGGTGACAAGATCGTAGTTACCGTCAAGTCGGCCTTGCCGAGCAGTCAGGTGAAGAAGGGTACGGTCTCGAAGGCAGTTGTGGTAAGGACCAAGAAGGAAGTCAGAAGAAAGGATGGTTCTTATATCCGGTTTGAAGACAACGCTGCGGTGTTGCTCACCGCCCAGGACGAACCGCGCGGTACCCGAATATTCGGACCCGTGGCGAGGGAACTCAGGGAAAAGCAGTTTATGAAGATCGTTTCATTAGCGCCGGAAGTTATCTGATCATGGAAAGAAAGTATAACAAGCAGCCTAAGCTGGGCATAAAGAAGGGCGATACGGTTAAGGTTATCGCCGGAAATGACAAGGGAAAGCAGGGCAAAGTGCTCGAAGTTGATACCCGGAGCAACCGCGCGGTAGTGGAGGGCGTGAAGATTGTGGCCCGGCACGAGAAGCCTTCAGCAGGCAAGCCTGAGGGAGGTATCAAACGGACGGAGGCCTCTGTTCATATCAGCAATCTAATGTTGATTGATCCCGCTAGCGGAAAGCCAACCCGGGTTGGACGCAAGCTCAACGACAAGGGAAAACTTCAACGATATTCCAAGAAAACCGGAGAATTTATTAAGTGATGGCAACGCCCAGATTAAAAGAGAAGTATCTCAAGGAAATTGTTCCTGCCTTGAAAGATAGATTTCAGTACAAGTCGGTCATGCAGGTACCCAAGATCCAGAAGATCTGCATCAATAAAGGAATGGGTGTGGCCGTAGCGGATAAGAAGCTGATCGATATTGGCATCGAAGAGATCACGGCCATCACAGGTCAGAAAGCCGTGCCCACAAAGTCGAAGAAGGCGATATCCAATTTCAAGCTGCGCGAAAACATGCCGATCGGCGTGCGCGTTACGCTGCGAGGAGACAGAATGTACGAGTTCATGGACCGGCTGATGAATATCGCGCTGCCGCGTGTACGCGACTTCCGGGGAGTAAACAACAAAGGCTTCGATGGTCGGGGGAATTTCACCCTGGGGGTGAAGGAACAGATCATTTTCCCTGAAATCTCAATCGAAAAAGTTAATAAAATCAGCGGCATGGACATCACTTTTGTGACCAGCGCCGGCACTGACGAAGAGAGCTTTGAACTGCTGAAGGCGTTTGGGATGCCTTTTGCCAACAAAAACTAACCATAACGTATGGCTAAATTATCTGTAATCGCGAGGCAAACAAAAAGAGAAAGAACGGTAGCCACCTACGCTGCCAAAAGGAAGGCCCTGAAGGCGGCGGGCAACTATACGGCGTTGGACAAATTGCCCCGCAATGCTTCTCCGGTAAGGCTGAAGAATCGTTGCAAGCTGACAGGAAGGCCGAAGGGATACATGCGTAAATTCGGCATATGCCGGAACGTGTTCCGCGAGATGGCTCATGACGGCAAAATCCCGGGATTGACGAAATCCAGTTGGTAGGCCGGGAGCGCCCAAAGGCACTTTTGATTAAAGAAAATAGTTCAATATCTTTGCAGCCCCGTTTTTGACGGGTTTGCTTTTAAAAATAAGGGTGAAAAAATGACGGATCCTATTGCAGATTACTTAACGCGGCTTCGCAACGCCATAAAGGCCAGACACCGGGTGGTGGAAATCCCTGCGTCTAACCTGAAAAAGGAGATAACAAAAGTGTTATTCGACAAGGGCTACATCCTTAATTATAAGTTTGAGGAAGGCAACAAGGGCCAGGGGAGCATTAAAATCGCCCTGAAATACAATGCCGAAACGCGGGAACCGGCCATTACAAGCTTGAAAAGGGTTAGTTCGCCCGGTTTGCGCCAGTATACCAATACGGACTCGATGCCAAGGGTAATGAACGGTCTTGGTATTGCCGTTCTTTCCACCTCCCGGGGTGTAATTACCGACAAGGAGGCACGTACACTCAATGTGGGTGGCGAAGTATTATGTTACGTGTATTAAGAGTTAAGCTGCAGTCATGTCGCGAATAGGAAATCAACCGATAAAAATACCCGCAGGGGTCTCTATTGATATAACGGAAGACAAGGTCACGGTTAAAGGTCCCAAAGGGGAATTGTCCCAGGCATTTGATCCGGACTTTTCGATTACCCAGGAGGAGGGCGTCCTCCGGATCAAGCGTCCCACGGAACAAAAGCGGCATAAAGCTTTTCACGGACTTTACCGCTCCCTGATCGCCAACATGGTCGAAGGTGTTTCGAACGGGTATAAGATCAACCTGGAGCTGGTGGGGGTAGGGTATAAAGCAACTGCCCAATCCAATGTTCTGGAACTGAGCCTTGGGTATTCGCACAACGTATTTCTGGCAGTGCCGCAGGAGATCA
>DATBVZ010000261.1:0-2117 GCA_036515095.1 Cyclobacteriaceae bacterium
TCCGGCGGGATTGAATATGCCGTTGAAACCATGCAAAAATTTCACCGTGATGCGCTCGCCATACTGGACTCCTTCCCGGATTCCGCGTACCGGAGGTCACTGGCGCAACTGGTCCAGTTCACCATTGAAAGAAATTCATGAGCGGAGTAAGGTTTAAAAAAGCCCCCGCCGGAATACCAGCGGGGGCTCATGGTCAATTATATGGATAGTAAAGAAATTCCTCAGGCACTGATCCGCGCCCTTCCCGCTTCCAGGATAGCGTAGTCCTTCCAGTTGCGGTAACTTTCAGGGTCGAGTGCATTATGTGCGGGACCCGAATTATCCGGCACAAACTGCCCTTCATTTTCCCACCACCGCCTCGCATGTTCCCTTGCCCGTACCTTGTCAACACGCTCAAAAAGATTGATGCACGTGTCGGAGATCATCCAGGGTTTCTCAATGTTGCTGTACTTTTCAAAGATCAGACTTCGCATGCGGGTACCGTTTTCTTCGTTCCTGAAATGCGATATGGTGTACGATAAGGTTTCGGGCTCCGTCATTACCATATCCCAGTATTTACGGGACGAGATCACTTCAGCAGTCGTAAGCAGGTAGCCAAATCCCTTGTCAATCTGCTCCTTGGTAATGGGGCAATGCGCCTTCATTTCCTTCTTCTTGCTCTTTCCGCCAAATAGTTTGTTAATGAATGTCATAGCTCAATGGTTCAGTTAAACCTGACCTGCAGACCTGTTCCACTATCATAGATACTCAGGAACGCCCGAATAGTTGCATATAAGACAAAAAAAGATTGAAAAATGTTACACAAAACCGGCAAAAAATGATGGCATCGCGTTCAGCGGCCAATTTCAGAGTTCGCCGGTCTTTGCAGAATGGTGCTTTTCATAGTTTGCCAGAAATTCCTCCAGCTTGTCCACCGGTATTTTCTTGGCGATGATCTTCTTCTTCTCATCGAGCACATAAACGGTTGGGGTCTGTACAGAATCGTACAGGTCCTGGTAGTGGCCAACATAGGTCCTTGGTCCATTCACGGTTATCCATTTCATTTTCATCTCCCTGATATAATCACCCATCTTAACCATGGATGAATCCGCCGATACAGCAAAGACCTGAACGTCAAACCGCGTCCTGTTTTTATCGTAAAAGTCCACCAGCTTCGGCGTCTCCGTCTTACAATGCGAGCAGTCGGGATCGAAGAAGTAAAGTATGGTGTACCTGTTCCCGATATCATACATGGATCTCGGCTGATGATTGATATCCTGCATGATCAGGTTTGCCCCGACATTGCCGACCAGGCTCTTCCGAAGCCGTTCGGCATGTTGCCGGATGTTTTTCTTGAGCTGATCGTTGGCCCAGAAGTCCATCTCGCCTGTGGCAAAGTACTTGTCGTACAAACTCACAAACACTTCGTCGAGACCCATGATCTCCGGGTTCTGGTACCTGAGCACGCACTGAAAGACTATGTACTTGTAGGTCTCCGGATTTTTTCTTGCCCTGCTCACCATAAAATCGATCGCCCGGATCACCGTATCCGGATTGGGGGCGTACAGCTTATCCAGGTATTCATCGACCTTTTCGCGGTAGAATGGTTTTGGCATCCTGATCAACACATCATCCGACAGGTCGAAATTGTCGAAGAAGTGGGCGCGGTACCAGCGAAGCTGGAACGTTGAGTCACTCGTTCCGTCCGCTGTTTTTGGTGCTTCCGGTATTTTTATTCGTTGCGTCGCCCGGAAGATTTTGCTGGTCACCGTGTTCGGGTGTTCGCGGATGATCCGCTCATGGTAAGCGGCTACCGATTCATTGATCCTGTTCAGCGACTCACGCGCCGAAGTCTTTTCTTCTTCCTTCAAGGTGCTGTCCTGGATTATCCGGACGAACGGCTGCGCTTCATCGTGCCGGTCCATATTGAACCGCATGTTCTCAAAGAATATCGTGTTGTCCGGATCGCCTTTCACCCGCATGTGCTTCACGTAACCGGCCGTGTCGGTCTCCATGCTGAAATGCTGGTCGTTGCCTACAACGAACTCGAGGAGCCGGGACTTATTCAAAGCGATAAGATAAACACCCTGTGGCAGCGTCTCCTCTCCCTGAAATCCAAATTCTCCGCGGCCGCTTAC
>DATBVZ010000262.1:0-2173 GCA_036515095.1 Cyclobacteriaceae bacterium
CCTGAACACATCCACTGCTTTTTACCCGAAGCATTGAATTGAACGATTGTGCAATGGCAGGTCTCCTGGCTTCCCTTGTTTTGCAGCCTTCTCATCCCAGGCATGATTAATGGTATGGGACAATGGCTAATGGTTTGCAAAAACTTAGCTTCCTTTCAGAAGCAGGGTTACAGTAGCGGGAACTGCTCCGGATTCGCACCGGAATTCCCTCTTAATCCTTTCCTGATATAAGTCAAAAAAGGAACCAATTGACACTTTAAAAATATGCATTTATTTTCGACTTCCAAATTCATTAACAAGACCCCTGGTGAAAATTTGATTAAATTAGGAATTGTCGCATGAGTTGAGCCTTCACTGCACCGACTACTTTTCTTAACCCAACCTCCCGTGCCCGTATGATGGATCTTGCGACGGCAAGGTTCATGTAGTTCACACCGGCGAGTAGCTACACAATTAACGCCACAATGGAGAACAGGTAGACATAGCGCACGTTGCCTAACCGCGCAACATATTCCGGTGATTATTATTCTGTCCGTAAATTGATAGCTGGATTACTCCTTGCTGCTTTTACCGTTTGTATTCCAATGGTAATCAATGCGATGAAGAGTGCCAAAAGCCCTGCGCTGATAAAGAACCATACTTGCAAATCTATTCTGAAAGCAAAGCTATTGAGCCAGTTTCTTGTTAACAAATAGCTTATTGGTAATGCAACGAAAACAGATGCAAAAACAAGTTTGGTAAATTCTGCCGATAAAAGGTATACAATACTAAATTCGGTTGACCCGAGTATTTTCCGGACACTAATTTCTTTAACTCTTCTCTCGCATGTGAATGCCGCTAACCCAAACAAACCCAAAGATGAAATAACAATGGCCATTCCCGCGAAATAGCGGGATAAGACAGCCACCCTTTCTTCTGCCGCATAGAGCGCCTGATAATCCTCGTCGAGAAATCTATATTCGAATGGTAGTCCTTCATTATATTCCCGATACAGTTTTGCTATCCTGCCAACGGTCTCTCTCTCCATCCCGGATTTGATCTTGACAAGAATGTTAGAGCTACCAGGCGAAAGTCGTAAAAAGCAAGGCTTGACCCTTTCATATAACGATTCAAAATGAAAGTTTTTAACAACCCCAATTATTTGTTTTTCCTCGCCCCAAAGCTTGATGGTCTTTCCAACAGGATCTTCCATCGCCATAGCAGTAATTGCCGCCTCATTGAAGATGATCTTTGACGCTTCTGTATTGAACTCCCTCGAGAAGCTGCGGCCTTCCTTCATTTCAAAACCAAACAGTTCGATCAGGTCAAAATCAACTTCCAGGTTCCCGAACTGGATATCTTCACCAGCATTTTTCCCTTCCCAATCAAGGCCAGAAGTGCTGCCTTGGTTGGCGGCTAGGTTATTCCCAAGCGTCGAGGCATTGACCACTCCAGGAATTCGTTTTATATCTGTCAAAAAGCCCTCCAGGTGTTCGGGTAGTTTTCCTTCATTTATAAAGCGAATGATATGGTCTTTGTTATATCCGAGATTTTTGCTGTGTATAAACTCAATTTGTTTATACACCACCAGGACCGACACAATGAGAATAATAGATACTGTAAATTGAAAGACTACCAGCCCTTTTCTCAGCCATTGTTCTCCGGTTGATGTATTAAGCCTTCCTTTCAGAACCATGGCAGGTTTGAAACCCGAGAGATATAGGGCGGGATAGCTTCCCGAAATAAGGCCCGTTATCAGCGCGATACCCAATAGCGTTATCGCGATATTCGGATTGAAATGAAGAATTAATTGTTTTCCGGTAATTTCATTGAATTCAGGTAGCATAAGGGCAACCATGAGGAGGGCTATGATCAATGACAGGAATGTGATCAATTGAGATTCGCCGAGGTGTTGAAATATCAACGTCTGTCTGTCTGCGCCTATTGCTTTTTTTACTCCAATTTCCTTTAGCCGATGCGATGCTTTTGCTGTGGATAAGTTCATGAAGTTGATACAGGCAATGATAAGAATGAAAACTGCAATAATGGAGAACAGTTTAACATAACTTATTCGGCCGCCTGCCTGGACGCCATTCTCGAAACGGTTGTACAGGTACTTATCCGAATAGCGCTGAAGAAATAAAGTGCCAATCCAGTCTCCATCTGCGTTATTCAGATCTTTGAACTTTGACTT
>DATBVZ010000263.1:0-2312 GCA_036515095.1 Cyclobacteriaceae bacterium
TTTTTTTATTAAAGAACTGGCAAAGCGATTCGACCCCCGGGACATTTGCCTGATCAGCCAGGATCACTATTACAAGCCACTCGAAAAACAACAACCCGACACGCAGGGGGTCGAAAACCTTGATCTCCCGTCAGCCATTGACCACGAACAGTTCTGTGCCGACATAAGAAGGTTGAAACAAGGAGAGGTTATGAGGCGGCGGGAGTATACGTTCAACAATCCCGCGGCACGCCCGGCAGAGCTTGAATTCAAGCCTGCGCCGGTTTTGATCGTTGAAGGGCTTTTTATTCAGTATTTTCCTGAAATCGACCGGGAGCTTGATCTGAGTATATTCATTGACGCGAAGGATCATCTCAAATTAGCGCGAAGGATCCGTCGTGACAGCGAAGAACGCGGCTACGGCCTGGAAGACGTGCTTTATCGCTATCAATACCATGTCATGCCGGTGTACGAAAGCTCCATTGAACCGCTTAAATACCGGGCTGACCTCATCGTTCCAAATGACCGGCACTTCGAAAGAGCCCTGGAATGGCTGGTTTACGCAATCAAAGGGAGGCTCTCCCGGGGTTAGATGCGGTGGTTGCAGCCCTTGCAGTTTCCGTTCAAATGGCTACTTTTGTACCTCCAATAAAAGAAAATGGCGAACGGGAATAAAAGGGTGATAATAATGGTATTCGGCGCGCTCACCGCCGTTATGGTCATTATAACACAACTCTTCCTGTACGAGGTCGCAGCAACAGGTCATGAGGGCATCAAAACGGAGAAAAAAAATGCCAAGTCGGGTGAACAGTCATCTGAAGACCAGGTTCTGATCTCCCTGCCATCGGATTCGGTTTTATCCTCATTCCACTCCGGAATTCATCATGAAGCCGTTTTGTTGTTTGAGATTGTTTATGGCAAAGAAGAAACCGTTTCGTGGGCGCCGGAAGTACCCGTCTCTCTTGGGAAGTATTTCCTGACCCTTTTTCATATTATCATTTCTCCCAACGCACCCTGATTGGCGCAGTTATCATAACCCATCCGGGTGGTGATCTTCATTCGTTTCGTTCCAATTCTTTACTCAGTTAATCATCAATATGCAAAATAAAGGTTTCGTTATTGTACTGACAGTTGTGATTACAGTATTGTGTCTGTTCTACCTGTCATTTACGATGGTATCCAGACAGGTCCAGCAAGATGGCAGGGCCAGCGCCACGGATGCCAACGGCGTATTCAACTACAACCGGATGCAGGCTTACATCGATTCCGTATGGAACAAGCCTGTCTATAATTTCTTCGGGATTGAGTACACCTATAAGGAAGTGAAGGACAATGAACTCCGTCAGGGTCTTGACCTCCAGGGTGGCATGCATGTAACGCTTGAAATCTCCCCGGAAGATATCATCAAAGGCCTAGCCAACAACTCGCAGGATTCTGTTTTTCTAAGGACGCTGAATCGGGCGCGCGAGATGCAAAAGACAAACAAGGAAAATTTCTCCACGCTTTTCTTCGATGCATTCCGGGAAGTAAATCCGGACGGAAGACTGAGGGATATCTTTGCTAACGCAACTACGCGCGGCAAGATCAATATCAATGATTCCGACGAACAGGTCATTGAAGTGATCGAGGCTGAAATTGAGAGCGCCATCGACCGCTCGTATACGATCCTACGCAATCGTCTCGACCAGTTCGGGACATCGTCGCCCAATATACAGCGCTTGCCCAACACCGGACGGGTGCAGATCGAAATCCCCGGTGCCGATAACCCGGAACGCGTAAGAAGACTTCTTAAAAGCGTAGCGCGGCTTGAATTCTGGGATGTAGTGGAACCCTTCACCATACAGTCATCTCTCTTCGCCATAAATGATGTGCTGGTAAAGGAAGAGCGCGCAAAGGCGATCCTGGGAAGTACTCCGGAGCCTTCGGCTGCACCCGGCGCACTTGCCGATACGCTGGGCGGAGAAGCGATTTCGCAGGATACCACCACTTCAGAGCTTCAGCGGCAACTCTCTACTGCTGCTGACAGCACGGCCGAAGGGCTGGATTCGCTTACAAACGCAAATACCTCTCCTTTGCTCGCATTGAGCACCCCTCCCGGAACATTCCGCTATGCGCTGAGGGATACGGCCCGGATCAACGCAATCTTCAGAAGGCCGGATATCCGCAGCCTGCTTCCCAGAAATGTTGGTGTATATTGGGCAAACAAGCCGGACAAACAGAACCGGGAGGACATCAACGAAGAGCCGGCCCTGGAGCTTCACTTTCTCGACATTGGCCGTACCGGCAAGCCTAAACTTACCGGCGAATCGATCACCAACGCCAGACAGGAACTG
>DATBVZ010000264.1:0-5731 GCA_036515095.1 Cyclobacteriaceae bacterium
CAAACCAATATGGTGGTACAACGAGCGGTGCTGTTCCACTGCAGATTCCATCGCGTACTCTGTCATCGCCAGATCGCCCCTGAGTCTGTTCAACTCATCTTGTCCGGACGACCTGTAGTACAATTGCATGAGTTCAGCTTCTTTGATAGCCGCCTTATATTTTTTCCGGTAAATGGGCAGCGAAACAGAGAACATCGGCATATAGGCATCCTTGCCATTACCCGTTAAATCCATATCAGGTCTTCTGTCAATTAGGATATAGTTAAACCCCAGACCCAGCATGGGCATGCTTTCTTTACGGGCAACCGTTTCCTGAGCCTCAGCCGCGTTCGTCATCATTTTTTCTGCAGCAAGTCGGGGATTGTTTTGCAGGCTGTCTTTCCAGACGCTCACAGAGATGTCCGGCAAAATCAGGGTGTCGGGTACAACAACGGGGTCTTCGTCATCCCTATTCAGCAGGGCGTTGAAACCTGCCTGCAATGACCTGCGTTTTTGTTCGAGCGTCCTGACCTGAGTTTTTACCTGATCGATCAGGATCTCAATACGGATCACGTCTACCATGGGCGCCTTACCATTCCGGAAGCGTACCGTGGCAAGTGTCTTATATGATTCGAGTATTTCCAGGTTGCGCGCATTCAAATCAATCAACTGACTCGATTCGTAGATCGGATAGAAGGCAGTCTTAACCTTATAGAACAACTCGTTACGGGCATCTTGAAATCTTTTCAAGCTTGCCTCCGCCATGAGAGCAGATGCGTCCCCTCTTGCTTTCAGCGTTCCGAACCAGGGAAAATCCTGCTCGATAGAGAATATCGCCATCTGTTGACCCACGCGCGTTTGGACCATTTCTCCAAAAGCGCTGACCTTAAAAACCGGATCGTTAGGCCCTTTTGCCACGGCTATGCGCTGAAGAGCCGCTTCGTATTCTGAATAGCTGGACCGGAGGCCTGGGTTGTTTTGGGCGGCCTGCTGCAGATAGTCATCCAGTGTTTGCGCGTTGCCTGCACAGGCCGAGCATATGAATAATATCCAAACTATACGTCTCATATTGCTTGCTTGTTTTGGTTTTTGATGATCGTTTCACGCCAGAAGGACTGCAAAACGGGGACGACAAACATGGTCATGATCTGAATGGTCATCCCCCCAAATGTGGGTATTGCCATGGGCACCATGATGTCTGAGCCTTTGCCCGTGGAAGAAAGCACGGGCAGCAGGGCAATGATGGCCACTGCGGCTGTCATCATGGCTGGTCTGACCCTTTTTTTTCCGGCCTCTAATACGGCGGCCCTTACTCCCGCAATCGTATCAGGCTTCCTTTCCTCGAATACCTGGTGGATGTAGGTCCCCATGATCACCCCATCGTCCGTGGCAATGCCAAACAAGGCAATGAACCCAACCCATACTGCCACACTCAGGTTGATCGGATGCATCTGAAACAGATCACGCATGTTCATATCGGCTATTGAGAAATTCAGGAACCAATCCTGTCCGTACAGCCAAAGCATGATGAAGCCGCCAGCAAATGCAACAAAGACCCCTGAGAAGTGAATGGAGGAGGCGATGACAGTCTTGAATTGGAAATAAAGTAAAAGAAAGATGACAATAAGACTGATCGGGATCACTATGGACAAGCGTTTGACCGCCCGCACCTGGTTTTCATAACTGCCCGAAAATTTGTAGCTGATGCCGGCCGGCACTTTCAATTCCCCGGAATCAATTTTTCTTTGAATCGCAGCCTGGGCATCATTCACCACTTCCACCTCTGCAAAATCACTCCGCTTATCAAAAAGCACATATCCCACCAGGAAGGTTTCTTCACTTTTGATCATTTGCGGCCCACGCACATATTCTATATCCACAACCTGACTAATGGGGATTTGTACTCCCGTGGGAGTAGGTATGAGTATTTTGCCTAACGATTCCGGGTCGTCCCGCAGCTCACGCGGGTACCTGACACGTACAGGAAATCGCTCACGTCCTTCTACCGTGGAGGTGATTTTCATTCCGCCTATAGCTGTTTCGATAGATTGCTGCACATCCTCTATGTTGAGACCATAGCGGGATATTTCATCCCGGTCAATGTTCAGATGGAGGTAGGGTTTCCCCACGATCCGATCTGCAAATGCGGCCTCCGCTTTTACAGACGGCACTTCCTTGAGTATGCCTTCCAACTGCATACCAAATTGTTCGATCGTTTCAAGGTCAGGACCATACACTTTAATGCCCATGGGAGCCCTCATACCGGTTTGCAACATGATCAGACGAGTCTCGATGGGTTGTAGCTTTGGAGCGGAAGTAACCCCGGGAATTCTTGTGACTTTTACAATTTCATTCCAGATATCGTCCGGGGACCGGATGTGTGATCGCCAATTCCGGAAGTACTGACCATTCTCGTCAGGAATAAGATCATCGGATTTTATACCTCGCCGTAAGGCTTCTTCATTAGCGACCGTATCCCCGGAAACCAGGATAAACCGGTCCTTTTTATCCACCTTAAACCGTTCCCTGTGTCCATCTTCATCAACTACGTATTCCGGCGCGTAGTTAACAATATTTTCATACATAGAAACCGGGGCCGGATCAAGGGCCGACTCGACCCTGCCCATTTTACCCACTACCAAATCCACCTCCGGTATTGTACTTACCATCATATCGAGCTGGCCCACTACTCTGCGGTTTTGCTCTACCCCTGCATGAGGCATGGACGTAGGCATTAGCAGGTAGCTGCCCTCGTTCAAAGAGGGCATGAATTCGGAGCCAATTCCCGGAAATGCGCTGGCAAGAGTCTGATATGGCCGGGAATTTTTGACGGTTTCCCCGGCAAACCCAAAAACACGATCGAAACCCAGCCAAATAATTACCCCGAAAAGTATGGTAAAAAAAGGTAACAGCATGAACTTTCCTTTGTTGACAAGGCACCATTTCAAAATGGGTTCGTAAAAATATACAACCGCTATAAGGGCAGACAAAATGAAGCCAATGAGGAGCAGGACAAAAAAGTAGTTTACGATTACAGCATTCTGAACACCCAGTGGCATCCATTCTTCTGCCAGGAAAAAGCTGGCAATAAATAAGGCAAGGCCAATATTGATGTAGCCCGGAAATCGTTTGAATTTTTCAGGCCACTTATGCTCCAGCATGTTGTTGACGCCAACCAGGCAAAGCACCAAGGGCAACCACATATGGGCGTAAACTGCCAGGAAAACACCTCCCGAGATAAAGGCGATGTTCCATATTCTGCGGACTTTTTGTTTGTCGTAATCGATACCAAAGATGAAATAGGCGAGTGTAGGCAACACCACCAATCCCAGTACAAATGAGCCCAACAAGGCATACGTCTTAGTAAAAGCCAGCGGCTTGAAGAGTTTCCCTTCGGCAGCTTCCATCGCAAATACCGGGACAAAACTCACGACCGTGGTAGCCAAAGCTGTGGTGATGGCAGACGCCACTTCGGTAGTTGCTTCATAAATGACCTTTAGCAATTCTTTGGCTTTCACACCGTGGTTTTCAGGCATTTCAAGGTGGCGGATGATGTTTTCAACAAAAACGATTCCTACGTCCACCATTACGCCTATGGCAATAGCGATACCGGAAAGGGCCACCACGTTGGCATCTACACCGGAGTATCGCATGACAATAAATGTCATCAACACTCCTACTGGCAGTAAACTGGAAATGATAATGGAAGCCCGTAAATTCAGCACCAACACCAACACGACGATAATGCTGATCAATATCTCGTGGGATAGGGCTGTTTCCAGCGTACCAATTGTTTCATGGATTAATTGGGTCCGGTCATAAAATGGGACAATGGTTAACTGACTCTCCACCCCGTTTGCTAATGTTTTCTTTGGAAGGCCAGGCTCTATGTCGTCAATCTTCTTTTTGACATTATTGATCACCTCCAGCGGATTGGAGCCATAACGTGCCACTACCACACCTCCAACCACTTCAGCGCCTTCCTTATCCAGCAAACCCCTGCGGGTTGCGGGCCCCAGGGAGACAACACCAATGTCTTTGACACGGATGGGGACATTGTCCTGAACGGCTACCACAGCCTTTTCAATGTCCTCTGTTTTTTTTACATAACCCAAGCCACGCACGAGGTATTCGGCCTGGTTGATCTCGATGGTTTTGGCCCCAACGTCCCTGTTGGACTTCTGCACTGCCTGCATCACCCGGTGCAGGGGGATATTATAGGCTTGGAGTGCGTCGGGATTTACATCTATCTGGTACTCCTGAACGAAACCACCAATAGAAGCAACTTCTGAAACTCCTTCAACTGCATTCAATCCATATTTCACGTAGAAATCCTGAACCGTCCGTATTTCGTGCAAATCCCAACCACCAGTTGTGTTTCCGTCTTTGTCCCTCCCTTCCAGGGTATACCAATATACCTGGCCCAAAGCCGTAGCGTCTGGGCCAAGTGTCGGCTGAACTTCGTCGGGAAGTAAACCGGAAGGCAGGGAATTGACCTTTTCGAGTATCCGGGAACGGGACCAGTAAAACTCAGTCTCCTCATTGAAAATGATATTGATCATGGAAAACCCGAAAATAGAAGAGCTGCGAATGGACTTCACTCCCGGAATACCCAGTAGATAGGTCGTGAGTGGATAGGATATCTGATCTTCTATGTCCTGTGGCGAACGTCCAGGCCACTGGGTAAATATGATTTGCTGGTTTTCGCCAATATCCGGGATGGCATCTACAGGAACAGGGTCGCGCGGAAACCAGTCGATGCGCCAGTTAAACGGAGCTGTTGAAATGCCCCAGCCTATCAACACCAGCAATATCAATGAAGTGACCAGCCTGTTTTCCAAAAAATATCGAATTAGCTTACTTAACATTTTGGATAAATGTTTTCTAACCAGAAAATCAAAAGAGAGACTGAACTGCTAAGAGCATAGCAGTCATGAGTGAAGACGCTTTAACGCTTCACATCGAGAGCGAGTGGAAAAATCAAATAAGGAAAACCTGGAGCGTAACCGTTAGGTCAGGCCTTCGTATGGGGGGATCGTAATTGTAATGTAAAGCAGGAGAAATCGCTGGAGTTACTTCTGCCAACAAAACCGGAGGCTGAACTGCATCGAAAGCAGGGGCTAAAGGAGAGACACCGATTTGTGCCTGATCGCTGTTAAATCCCTGGGCATCATGAAGGATTGTTTCATCCTGGCAACACGGGGGTAACTCGTGACGATGGCATGGAGGAAGCTGCTGTTCCTTTTCACATCCTTCGGCCTTGCTGAATAAGGCCATATTCTGAACCTCTCCGCCGCAAAAGTGGATACCGATCACGAAGCTGCTGCTGGAAAACAGTACCAGAAATGCGAATGATAAACTCAATATGGGACGATACAGCTTCATTTTGTTCATTCAAATTTAACGGATTTTGTCCGTTAGTGATTTATACTTTAACAAAAATCATTTGCAGAATTCCGGGGATCTTTAGAAAAAAGCCCATTTTCGCGAAATAAGCCCGGATCAGATGACCGCTAGTAGTACTATTTTGCAACATATGCACCGAATTCGTTAATTTAAAGAATGTGACCGGACCGGTCTTCCGGCAAAGGGATCGCGCATAAATTCTAACCACTAATTGTATGAAATTCGCATTGCTGACTGTCACTTACTCCGGGTTGTTTTATTCCGGAAAGGCTTTATCCCTGGAACAGCAAATCCTCAAAGCAAAAGAAATGGGATTCGATGCATTGTCCATAGAAGCGAAAAGGCC
>DATBVZ010000265.1:0-2982 GCA_036515095.1 Cyclobacteriaceae bacterium
CGTCAGTGCCCTGTTTCATTCTTTGTCCGGTTCCTATTCCAACGAACCCGACTTCTGGGAGGGAAGCGGCACGTATTTCGAGGGGGGTGTCGGCAAGTTCGGAACCATGAGGGAAGGATTGTGCGCATGGGAAGTATTTGTAGGACTGGGATATGGCTCCATTCAGAACACCAATCTGAATCAGCGCGTCAATGCCAGGTACATCAAGCCGTTCCTGCAACCTTCAATAAGCATTGGAACCGGTGTCGTTGAATTTGCCTTTACACCCCGAATTGGAGTTGTGAACTACACGTCACATTCAAGCACGTTTACCGATGCACAGAATGCGGAGGTCATTGAGGCATTCTTCGATGAAAAGAGTACAACCCTGGTATTTGAGCCTGGGGTCACCTTGCGATTGGGATACCGCGGTGTGAAGCTCCAGGCACAATACACCTATTCGACGTTTTCCTATCGCGCCGAGGATTGGGATCCCGTCAATCCTGAATTCATTTCCATTGGCGTGCAGTTCCTGATCACCAAACGCTTTCCGGGCAATTGAAAATCTACCGGCTTTAGTAGAATGAAGAATTGAAGGGTTGAAGATGGTGCCGGCCTAAAGCTTGAAGAAGATACGCTTGCTGTAAAGGAAGTAGCAAAGGCCCCACTCCAGGGCAAATATAACGAGGGAGGTGATGATAAGCATCAGATGTTCAGGCACGAATATCATTTCCATCAGGCCATTGGTGATCGCCCCGACGTATTCATTGAACCACCGATTGCCCACGATCTCGAAGAAGAGGTAAATAAAGATCGGGTTCATCCCTACAATGGTAAAAAACCTGAGGTATTTCCGGTGATCACGCACGTCGATCCACCAATAGCATGCGGCAAGGGCAACAAGGCACCAGCCGCCCGAAGCGATGGTAAAAGAACTGGTAGCGATTCGCTTAATAACGGGAGTTACAGTCCAGTCCATAGCATACCCAACGATGAGACCAACGATTCCCGCTATCAGCAACGTTCTGATCTTCATTGCGGGCCCGGTTTCACGCATAAGCAATTTGCCGGCCAGCGCACCCCATATCGTGTGGGCCGCGGTAGGAATACAGTTGATAGCCACCCAGCCTCCCCCATTGATCTTGTTCATCAACACGAGATCCATGTAGTTCCCGAAATTATGCTGATCCGTAAAGGGCTGATCAAATCCGGGAATGTTGGTATAGCGGTATAATACCTCCGTAAGCAGAAGCAGGCCGATGCTGAAGGCAAGCTGGGCATACACCGACCAGTTGAAGATCAGGAACGCTACCAATAGGGTGAAGGACAATTGCGTCAGCACATCCCACAGCTCGAATGACAACCCGTGGGGGCGAACGGCATAGTCGAGTACACCCCAAAAGAATAGCCAGCCACACCGCTTCAGCATCTTGACAAACGACTGATTCCAGGTCTTTCCCTGCGTCCACTGCTTGTTCAGGGAAAAGGCCATCGCAGTACCGGCTATGAACATAAATCCGGGCTGGATGAGGTCCCAGAACCGCAGGCCATTCCATGGATGGTGAAAGAACTGGGTCCAGATCCTGCTACCGGTAGCATCGTACAGATTCTCATAGAATCCAGCGGCCTCCAGGGCCAGCAAGACCATGATCGACCCCCGGAAGAAATCGAGTGACAACAGGCGCTGACCGGGGTGACTAATTTCCGACATGCAGGATGGCAGGGTGATGAAACCAATTACGGCCATTAAAAACTAAAATGCAAATCATTCGTGATTGCCGATCCCCGAATCATCGCGATCCGCCGGTTGGATTTCTTAGAAACAATTGCATAGATTCGTCGCACCTGTGACACGGAAGACCGTTGGTTTGATGATCTTTGTATAACTGTCCGCTCCTATGTCAATCCTCTACCTTCTGATCGCGTACCTGGTTTGCGGGGTACTATTCGCCGTCCCTTTTCTCTACCGCTGGATAGAAAGGACAGACGAATCCTCCGTGGGCGCTTCCTGGGGTTTCCGGCTTATTATTTTACCCGGTTGCATCGTTTTCTGGCCGCTGCTGTTGCGGAAATACCTTATCGCCCGCAAGGGGAATTGACATGATCCGTCCGCTGCGCAATTATCACCGTATTGTCTGGCTGATATTGGCACTGCTCCTACCGGCGGGTTTTGTTATCGCTTATATCCTTTCCCGGAAATTCGAATCTTTCTACAATAACCGGATTCCCACCGAGAATTCTTCAATGATCGGGGGTAAGCGCGGTTCCGTCCAGGTTGCAAATCTGCAGGAATAATGGCAGCGTCATACAAGGCAGTATTATGGAACCGGCAAAAGCGCATATACGATCTTACGGTAATGGGTTTCGTGACCGGCTACATCACCTTGTTCGTTGTACTCACAATGTACTTCAATCCCACGGTTACGCAGGAGACCCTGATCATTCGGAGCACGGCAACCCTCGCTATCATCATGCTTCATGTTATCCTGGTGATCGGACCACTCTGCCGGCTGCAGCCTGCATTCCTTCCGCTCCTTTATAACCGCAGGCATCTTGGCGTGATCCTATTCATTGTGGCTGCCGTTCACGGTGTATTTTCCATACTTCATTTTCACAGCCTGGGGAATATCAATCCCGTACTTTCGGTTTTTCTTTCCAACACGCATTACCCGTCTATGGCAAGGTTTCCCTTTCAGCCGCTGGGCTTCTTTGCACTGATCATACTTTTCTTTATGGCGGTAACAAGCCACGACTTCTGGCTCCATAATCTTGGCCCGCGGTTATGGAAGATCCTTCATATGATGGTGTACCTCGCGTACGCGCTGATCCTATTTCACGTTATGCTGGGCGTCGTTCAGTATGAAACTTCGCCTGTTGTCTCATTCCTTTTGGGTGCAGGCCTGGTTACCGTCGTCACACTGCATGTGGTGGCAGCTTTGAAGGAACGCCGTTTGGATATTCCGTCCGGCCAGGAGATATCCGGTCCATATGTACGCGCCTGCA
>DATBVZ010000266.1:0-3497 GCA_036515095.1 Cyclobacteriaceae bacterium
CTCGGGAACGGCACCCGGTCCAGGATAGATCAGGATCTGAAAATCAGGCCTGGCGTTTAAACGGTCGACAGCCTCCTTAGCCGTTGCATCGCCATCACCTTTCGCAGAAGCCACCAGGGAAACCACCTCACCACCGGCTGAAAATCCCATCATGCCAACGCGATGGGGGTCAACCTTCCACTCTGCTGCCCGGCTTCTTACCAGTCGCATAGCCCTGAACGCATCCTGGCGCACGTGCTCCGCGAGGGTATAGGGCGAATTGTTCTCCCGGGCAAGGCGGTATTTCAGTACAAACGCTGCAACACCCAGGCTGTTCAGATAAACGGCGGGATCATGGCCCTCCGCATTGAATACAAGTTCACGATGGCCACCGCCAGGGCAAATAATCACGGCTGCTCCGGTCGCCTTTTCCTTCGGCGGCAGATATGCCGTAATTGATGGGTTATGAATATTTCTGACCCACCAGTCTCTTGCCTCGGTTGGTTCATTACGGCGATCTTCAAAACCCGGCGCTCCGCCCGGCCACAGCGGAATTTCAACAGGGTATTGCTGGCCCCTGGCTGATTGTTGGGTAATGATCATTAAGACTGTCAGGAGAAAAGGAATTCGCATAAGATTTGGAGTAGCCTTCGAATTCATTAAAATTAGTGACCCAACGTCATATTCCGGATATTTTTTACCTGACCGGTCGGCCCGAACCCCTGCTTCCCGGGTCAAAATACGGTTATTGCTGTATGTGAAAGGGCCGGCCGATCTCCGTTTAGCACGATTGGCGATTCCTCTGGAATCCAGTCGGGCACTCCATTCAATTTTTTCCTGCAAAAGGCAGTGGGTTAACGACGCATTATGCCGATCTTAGTCTGTTTACCATATCGAATTGAAGTCCCGGTCCACGCGGTCAGCCTGAATATGAAGATCCTTCTATCGATCCTGAATAGAATTGTGTATCGCATTCTAGTGATAGTGTTGGCCGCGATCACCACGCCGCTTCACGCACAAAACTGGTCCATCAGTTTTGACGGGGTAGGAACATTCTCTTCCCCGCGCATCACCGACCTGAATGGCGATGGGGTGGGTGACGTAATTCTTGGGGCGGGAAGGGAGGAATTCCATGCCTGTGATTCGGCGGTCGTAGCGCTTGACGGGAAGACGGGCAAGATGTTGTGGCGGGTGCGGTCGGTAGACCAGATATTCGGGTCTGCAGCGCTAAAAGACCTGAATGGAGACTCCGTACTGGACGTTGTCATTGGTGGCCGATCCGCGGAGTTGAAAGCCATCGACGGCGCTACGGGAAAAATCATCTGGAAGTTCAACAAGCGAAAAGGCGCAAAAAAGTGGTACAACTTTTACAATCCACAATTCGTCACCGACCAGGATGGTGACGGGATGGAAGATATTCTGATATCGAATGGAGGGGATGTATTGGCCGAGCCATATGATCCCAACCGGCCACCCGGCAACCTTGTTGTGCTGAGTTCGCGTGACGGAAGTTTGCTGGCAAAGGCCCAGATGCCCGATGGCAAGGAAACCTATATGTCTGTTGCGGCCCTGCCTGTTGATGGTGGAAGGGACTATAAGGTTGTGTTCGGTACCGGAGGTGAAACGATTGGTGGCAACCTTTTTGTTACGATGCTCTCTGATGTATTGAAGGGAGATCTTTCAGGCGCCAGACTTTTGGATACCAGTGCGGACAAGGGCTTCATCGGCCCACCGGCCTGGATCGACGTCAACGGAGATCACCATCCTGATATCATAGCCAATGCGGTAGAAGGCAAACTTCTTGCATTTGATGGACAAACTTTCGAGCTCTTGTGGACGGTGAAAGTTCCGAATACTGAGGCATACAGCTCGATCGCGCCAGGATATTTTAACGGCGATTCGATACCGGACTTCTTTGTTTCTTATGCGATTGGCCGATGGCCTAAGCTGGAATGGAGCAAGCAACTCATGGTGAATGGGGCGACCGGGAAAATTGAATTCCTTGATTCGCTAGGTTATTATCAGACCAGTACGCCGGTCATCATCGACCTTGACAATGACGGATGGGAGGACGCCATCCTTAGCGTTAACAGTCATGTGTACGATGAAGCGGATCACAGGACGCTAAACAATATTCTCATGGTCGTCAATTTCAGGTCGAAAGAAGTGATCCAGCTTTGGGACAGCAGGGAAGGTAGCAACATTTCATCCACCCCATGGATCGGCGATATGGATCAGGACGGGTTATTGGATATTGTGTATTGCCACGGGACAAACACACAAAAGACATACACCTTTGACGGCCTGCGGATCAACCGGATTGCCACAGGGATTCCCATACAAAGCCCTATCCGATGGGGATCCTATATGGGTAGTAACTATGACGGGATTTATCCGGCTAAGTAAACCCGCGTTTGAAGCCTTGATGAATGGAAAGAATGAAAATGGCCGGGATATTCTCCGTGCAAGGAATGCTGGTCAGGTTTCTGTTGTGTATGACAGCGCTCGTCACACCGCAGTGTAGCGAACGTCCGGTTGTTAACCCGGGTACACCGCAACCACCGGTCCAACCTTCGATCTTCGATTGGACGGTTCAGTCTACCTTTACCGTTGCCGACCTCCATGACATATTTTTTGTGAGTTCCTCCGGCGGCTGGGCGGTTGGTGACAGTCAGGTGATTTTATCGACCTCAAACGGAGGCCAAACGTGGCCGGTTCCACCGATAGGATCGCTTGAGCGTGACCTCCGCAGTGTCTTTTTAATCAGCTCCGGGCGGGGATGGATCGCCGGTGGCCAGGATGGCGATGAACCTGACGGATACTTGTTTCTGTCGGTTAACGGTGGGGCCTATGCAGAACCGCAACTGCGAGTTGACGGACCTCTAAACACCGTTTTCTTCCTGGATGATGTCACCGGATGGTGTGGTGGAAGCGATGGAACTATCCTGAGCACCTCTGATGGCATGAGCTGGTCGGTGGGTACGCTCGGTGAGCCCGTCACAATACTGGACCTTCATTTTGTGAGTCCTGTTCTTGGTTGGGCGGCTACATCAGGCGGCCTTTATTTAACCGAAGACGGTACTGCCTGGAATAAAGTAAACATTGACCCGCCGGCCGCCCTCAGGTCGGTATTTTTTCTTGACAAACAACATGGTTGGGCATGTGGCGAAGGAAACCAGGTGCTGATTGGCGAACCCGGTGCCGGGAACGAAATCGAGTGGAAGGCAACGGGCATTCCCGGGGAAGAAACCACTACCTGGTCGGACATTTTTTTTGTAGACAGTAATGCCGGCTGGATTGTGGGAAGCGCCGGAAATGTGTGCAAGACAATCGACGGAGGCCGGAATTGGGTACCCGAAATTACAGGAACCTCGCTGAACCTGAACGCCGTACATATGCTGAGCAGGACCAGGGGCTGGATTGCAGGAAATGAAGGAACAATCCTTACCTATACGCCGAAGTGATTTTGCTGATATGTGCCCGCCTTTGCTTCCTTCAGAACACCGGCTGGTCCGGAA
>DATBVZ010000267.1:0-2981 GCA_036515095.1 Cyclobacteriaceae bacterium
ACGTAGCCCTCAAGCGACTGGAAGACAAGGGGTTCGTCCGTTCGCGATTTGGCGGCATCACCACCGACAGGGGAGGGCGGAGAAAGAAGTTTTACTCCATCACCGCCCTCGGGAAGAAAATGCTCGACAGCCAGTACGCGCTCCGGACAAGTCTGTACCAGCAGATCCCGAAGATCTCCTTTGGGTGAAATGAGCGATTGAGTGAATGAGTGAATGTGTTGAGGTGTTGGGGTGTTGGTGTGTTGAAGTTGGGGGTGGTGTAAATTGAAATTGTGGGCTTTGGAGTTTCACCGCAAAGGCAGCAAGACCTGCCTTTGCCGGCAGGCAGGCGCAAAGGAGCGCTAAGGTATTGATGCAAATAATCTAATTGAGGAAATGCAGAAGCGGAAGGTATTACCACCCAAAAAGGCATTGCAATTCCTTCGCTGGTTTTGCCGGCAAGATTACCTGGAAGAGATCGAAGGGGACCTGACAGAAATTTTCGAAAGACAATATGAAACTTCTCCCGGAAAAGCGAAGAGAAAATTTGCCTGGAGTGTCATCCGATACTTTAGGCCTGAGTTCATAAAATCATTCAGATCCTTCAATCCTGTTAATCCTTTAATCATGGTCATGGTCCGCCACAACCTGTTGCTTGCCTTCCGCAGCTTCCTGCGCTACAGAATGTCTTTTTTCATCAACCTGTGCGGCCTTACCTCAGGAATTGCGTGTGCCTTACTAATCTACCTGTGGGTAAGCGATGAGCTCAGCATGGATAAGTTTCACGAGCATGAGACGGGCCTCTTCCAGGCAATGTACAACCAGACGCTGTCGGAAGGCATCATAACCAGCGACAAGACGCCGGGCCCTCTTTCTGCGGCAATGGCGGCGGAGCTGCCCGAGATCGAATACGCCACGACAACCACCTGGGTCTCGTCCCACACCCTTTCCATTGATGATGACGATGGCATAAAAGCGGACGGAATGTACGTAGGGAAAGACTTCTTTAACATCTTCTCTTACCCGCTCTTTCAGGGAGACAAGGACCTTGTCACTAAAGACCCCTCGTCGATCGTCCTTTCGGAGAGCTTATGCATGCGGTTATTCCACACGACTAAAGATGTAATCGGTAAGCGCGTCGAATTTGATCATGCAATACCGTATCAGGTCACTGGCATTTTCAGGGACGTTCCCGAGAATTCTTCCCGGAAGTTTGATTTTGTGTTGTCCTTCGAAGAATTTGAAAAGGCAAACCTGTGGGTGCGCGACTGGAATTCGACGGGGCCTTACACGTACGTGGTGACCCGGGAGGAAGCCGACGTGGATTTGTTAAACAAAAAGATTGCCGGGTTCGCCACGTCGCGAAGGGAAGAAGGATCGGATATTACGCTCTTCCTGAAACGCTATTCTGAGAATTACCTGTTCGGTAATTACGTTGACGGGAAACAGGCCGGCGGCAGGATCGAATACGCCCGGTTGTTCTCCATAATTGCCGTCTTCATCCTGGTCATTGCCTGCATAAACTTCATGAACCTTTCGACGGCCCGGGCTTCCAGAAGGCTGAAGGAAATTGGAGTCAAAAAGACACTGGGCGCCGGCCGGAACGCCCTGATCGTTCAGTATCTTACGGAGGCGATCATGGTGTCGTTCTTTGCGCTGCTCCTGGCAACCTCCGTGGTATGGGCGCTGTTACCATCCTTCAGTCAGCTAACGGGAAAACACCTGGTGCTTCATTTTGATCCTTCTCTGATTCTTACCGTTTTGGGCATCACTCTTTTGACGGGCATTTTCGCCGGAAGTTATCCGGCGCTCTACCTTTCCGGATTTAATCCCATTGCCGTCCTGAAAGGGAAACTCAATATCTCGGTGGGAGAGGCATGGGCGAGAAAGGGGTTGGTGGTGTTCCAATTCGCTGTTTCAGTGGTACTGATCGTTTCCGTCCTGGTGATTTACCGGCAGATGCAGTTTATCCAGGACCGGAACATCGGGTATGACAAAGAAAATGTCGTTTATTTTCCGAAGGAGGGAAGGGTGGCCAGCAAGCCGGAAGCGTTTATCGCTGAAATGAGAAAAATCCCGGGCATTATTAACGCATCCAGCCTGGGCCATAACCTGCTTGACCACACGATGGGCACAGGAGGACTAAGCTGGGAGGGAAAGAATTCGGACGACGAGATTCTTTTTGAGTACATGTTCGCTGACTACGAAATGATGGAAACACTGGGTATGGAAATGAAAGAAGGGCGGATGTTTTCCAGGGACTTCATTACCGACAGCACTGCAGTCATATTCAATGAGGCCGCGATTGAATATATGGGCCTGACCGATCCGGTAGGAAGCGTTGTTACCCTTGGCGGACAGCCCGTGAGAATCATCGGCGTAGTAAAGGACTTTAACTTCACGTCCCTTCATGAAGGCGTGAAGCCGTTGTTTCTCAGGCTGTGGCCCTTTTATACCTGGAACATTGTGGCCAGGATCCGTGGCACCGATCAAAGTGAAACCATTCGTTTCCTTGAAAACCTTTACAAGGCCTATAACCCCGGGTTTATCCTCGATTATAAATTTCTCGATGAGGAATACCAGGCCCTCTATGCCGCCGAGCAGCGTGTGTCGGTGTTATCCAAATATTTTGCCGCGATCGCTGTTCTTATCTCCAGCCTGGGGCTCTTCGGGGTGGCTTCATTTACCGCTGAGAGACGAATGAAGGAGATCGGAATTCGCAAGATACTGGGATCAAGCGCATGGAGTATCGTCTTGTTGCTGACAGGTGATTTCACGAAAATGGTCTTGACGGCGATCCTCATAGCGTTGCCGGTGAGCTATTTTATTGCCGCGAAGTGGCTGGACAGCTTCGCGTATCGGATCGATCTTGAGTGGTGGTACTTTCTGAGCGCGGGCCTCGTCGCTTTACTTATCGCCTGGTTTACGGTGGGACTGCAGACAATCAAAGCGGCAAGGGTGAATATGACGCAATGCCTGAAGGCAGAATAGTCCATGAAGCT
>DATBVZ010000268.1:0-9077 GCA_036515095.1 Cyclobacteriaceae bacterium
GCGCTTTGCTTGCCGTCTACTACCATACCCTGTCCGTTGAGGCATTTCTTTGGCAATACTCCGGTAGGTAACAATTTATCCGTAGCGTCCAGCAGGATTTGCTTGCCTTCCAGCTTAACAAGACATACAACATAGTTGAACTGGCCGAGAATTGGAATCGACTCCCTGACAAAACCATGATCGCGCGTGCTTACGAGAACGGGCAATACCATAAGGCCGGCCTTGGCCAGCATGGAAGCAAGCAGAAGATTTATGTCGGCGCTGGAGCCCTTTCCTTCGTCCAGTACAGTCCTGAGCGATCCACTGGATAGCATCCGGCTTTGTCCGTTCCACGATACATTTGTTTTTACATAACCATGAATTGCCGATATCCTGGCCTCCGGTGTCCCGGCCCCCGACGTTACCGTTTCAACAATCTTGTTCAGGAATGGATTTCCCTTTATCTCGCCGCCAAAATCACTATATTCCCACAGCTTCCTGCTGATGTCGTCCCACGTTCCCAGGACCGGTTCTATCGGTTCATCGGGGAACTTGATATACGCCAGTTCAAAGTTTATTTTCGAAACATAGTCCTTGTGGGTAGTCAGGAAGGGCTCTTCCTTGAACGCCGGTACATCCTTGGCGACAAGACGCATGTACTGCTCCTTGTAATCAATTTTTTCCTGCCCGTATTGTGTGCCTCCTGATTGATAGCGGTTACCCGAGGTCCTTGTCTTGTAGTTCAGGGTCAACGCCTTCGGTATCATTTTCTCCTCATTGATATGCGCGACGATGTAGCCCTGCATGTATCTGTTGTAACTGAAAAAATCCGGAATATGGGTGCGGTATTCACTCCATACAACGGGGATAGTGGACTGGAAAGTCCAGTCCTGAAGATTGGCGATCGACTCACTGTTGATTCTGTAGGTGATCTCAACCACGGAGCCTTCTTTCACGTTGGGGGCAGCAACCTTTGTCAGGTCGTAGTCCTTGTTAAATTCTTCCTGAAAGATCGCATCAGCGGAAGCCTTTGTTTCTTCGATTTTACCGTTGACCAGGTTGTAGGTGACGACCTTCAACCCGGAGATCTTCTCCCGGTACTGCGGGTTTCCCGTATAAAGCAATATTTCAAAATTACCCCATTCGTAACCCTCTTTCTTAAGAATTTTCACCCGGGTTACCCGGTTGAAGGCCGTGATGAAGCCCTGTGTCTGATTGTATTGTACTTCCGACTCGCCGTAATCGGCAAGAACCACGGCAGCGGCTGAAGAGTCGGGTTCGAAGGCGGACATTTTAACCTCTTCCGGTGACACATCTCCAAATTTGATTGGCGGCTTCTGTGCCCGGATCTCTACCAGCGTGAGGGTCATGCCCAATGCAGCCAAGGCAAGTATTCTAAACATACAAGAGCGTATTGAATTTCCGAAGTTTACGACTTTACACGTGCGATAGCCAAATCCTGGCATCGCCGCATTATGTAAGGTTTTTATACCTTTGCGACAAATAAGTAACCACTTGGCCAAGACTAAATCGCTCTATTTCTGTCAGCACTGTGGATACGAGTCGACCAAATGGCTTGGTAAGTGTCCTTCATGCAATTCCTGGAATACTTTCGTTGAAGAAGTTGTGCAAAAGCAGGATGTAGGAAAAAATGAATGGCGTTCCGCTTTTGCTGTCACGCAACGCATAGCTCAACCGAAGAAGCTCGGCGAAATTCAACAGGGGAGGGAAATTCGTCTCGTTACCAGTGACAACGAACTGAATCGCGTACTCGGAGGAGGGCTTGTTCCGGGATCCCTGATTTTGATTGGGGGAGAGCCCGGCATTGGAAAGTCGACCCTGATGCTCCAGTTAAGCATGTCTTTGTCGGACCGCAGGGTGTTGTACGTGTCGGGCGAGGAGAGTGAGCAACAGATCAAGATGCGCGCTATGCGCATGGGGCTTAGCGAGGCGGAAAATTGTTATGTTCTTACCGAAACCAGGACCCGGAACATCTTCCAGAGTATTGAGGCGGTACAACCGCAACTCGTGGTGGTAGACTCCATTCAGACACTCTATTCCGATTTGCTCGACTCTTCCGCCGGAAGTATAGCGCAAGTACGGCAGTGCGCCGGGGAGTTGATGAAATTCGCGAAGGAGACCGATGTGCCTGTTATTCTTATCGGTCACATCACCAAGGATGGATTGCTTGCCGGGCCCAAGGTGCTTGAACACATGGTTGATACTGTTCTTCAGTTTGAAGGAGACCGTCATCTGGCCTACCGGATACTGCGAACGGTAAAAAACCGTTTTGGCTCTACTTCCGAAATGGGTATTTATGAAATGCTGGGAACAGGACTGCGGGAAGTCTCCAATCCGTCGGAGATCCTGATCTCGCAAAAAGACGCCAACCTGAGCGGTATAACAATTGGTGCGACAATGGAGGGTAACCGGCCCCTCCTGATTGAGATTCAGTCGTTGGTGAGCCCGGCGGCATATGGAACCCCTCAGCGCACAACAACAGGATTCGATCCGAAACGTCTTAACATGCTGCTCGCGGTGCTTGAAAAACGATGCGGCTTCCAGATGGGCCGTTATGATGTCTTCCTGAACATGGCAGGCGGTATCAAGGTTGAAGATCCCGCCATTGATCTTGCCATATGCGTTGCGCTTGTGTCATCATTGGAAGAGCTGGCTGTCCCGGACAAAATCTGCTTTGCCGCTGAGGTTGGATTGGGTGGTGAGCTGAGGGCCGTCAACCGCGTGGAGCAGCGGATATCCGAGGCGGAAAAACTGGGATTTAGCCGAATCTACATTTCAAAATACAACAAGAAATCGATCGATCTCACCAAAGTAGGAATTCAGGTAAGTGCGCCCGGGAAGTTGAACGACGTATTCCAGGAATTAGTGGGATAATTTATACCTTGAAAAGAAAATGGAAACCTTCTTTCTCGATACAATCGGAGTCTCCGAGGAACTCTTCAGCTACGCGTTGTTACCCATGCTCATCTTTCTTGCCCGTATCGGGGATGTTTCAATCAATACCATTCGTATCATTTATGTTCTTGGTGGCCGAAAAACGATAGCGACATTATTGGGTTTTTTTGAATCCTTCATATGGCTGATGGCGATCCGCCAGATCTTTGAACACCTTGACAACTGGGTGTGTTACGTGGCCTATCCGGGAGGCTTTGCCATCGGGATTCTGGTCGGAATGATCATTGAAGAGCGCATTGCGTATGGCAAGGTGATCGTGAGGATCATTACGCGCAAAGAAATTCAAACGTTGAAAGAATTCCTGGAGGGCAGCGACTTTCGCTATACCTCCCTTAAAGCTACGGGCCGCGACGGAGATGAAAACGTGGTGTTCACGGTACTCGAGCGGGACCGGTTGGAGGACCTGCTTATCTTCCTGCGCGGGCAACTTCCCACGGCATTTTATACGATCGAAAAAGTGAACCGGGCATCCGACGATTACGCGCTTACCAGCGATTCGCCACGCGTTGGTATGTTTTCCTGGCTTCGCTCTATCCGGCGGGACTAGATTATCCGCGAGGTTTTGAAGCGTTCATAGCTTTCCCGCTCCAGTTGTTCCTGGTGATCGGGGTGCGCTATCCTTATCAGCTCACGTGCGCGTTCTGCTATGGATTTTCCATACAAATAGGCTACGCCATACTCCGTTACAACATAGTGAACGTGCGCCCGCGTTGTTACCACACCAGCCCCCTCCCGCAGATAAGAGACAATCTTGGAGGCGCCCTTATTGGTGGCGGAAGGCATAGCAATAATGGCTTTACCTTTTTCCGAAAGTGAGGCGCCCCTGATGAAATCCATTTGACCTCCTACGCCGCTATACATGGCATGCCCGATACTGTCCGCACAGACCTGCCCTGTAAGGTCGATCTCTATGGCGCTGTTAATGGCAGTCGTTCTGGGATTTTGCCGGATTATTGTAGTGTCATTCGTATACGAGACTTCCAGCATGGCAACCATAGGGTTGTCATCCATGAAATCATACAACTGTTGCGATCCCAGCGCAAAAGTGCTTACAATCTTTCCTCTGTGTTTTTTCTTGAACTTCCCGGTGATTACACCTTTCTTCACCAGGGGTATCACTCCATCCGAAAACATTTCCGTATGAATTCCCAGGTCCTTGTGATTGGACAAAGCGGCCAATACCGCGTTCGGTATATTCCCAATACCCAATTGGAGTGTGGCCTCATCCTCCACAAGCGATGCAACATTCCGGCCGATTTTCTCCTCAACAGGCGAGATGGCCCCGGCGTGGTGTGTATAGATGGGCGCATCATACTCCACCATCTTCGTCAACCGGCTGTAATGGATCTGCGCGTCACCATGGGTTCGGGGTACATGGCGGTTGACCTGGGCGATCACCACCTCAGCCATTTCAATGGCCGCGCGTGTTGCGTCAACCGAAGTACCCAGCGAGCAAAAACCGTGTTTGTCCGGTGGAGATACACTCACCAGTACTACATCGATACGTATTATCTGCTGCCGGATGAGGCGCGGTATTTCAGACAGGAAGACCGGAATATAACTGCCCCTCCCTTCCTCAATTGCATTTCGTACATTTTTTCCAATGAAAAAGGCGTTGTGATGAAAAATGCCCTCGTATTCAGGGTTGGCATAGGGGGCGTCACCTTCCGTATGCAAATGAAATATCTTTACATCCCTCACCTCTCCGGCCCGCTTTACCATCGCGTCTATCAACGCCCTGGGGGCAGCCGCAACGCTATGGATAAATACATGGTGTCCTGTTTTCAGGTAGTTGAGCGCCTGCTGCGCAGAAGTAAACATTGCCTTATTCACCATTCGGTTTTCTGTTTCATGTTATCGGGTAGAAGAGAGTCGGTGACAGGACGGATCAATTTTCATGGACCATTTTCAGGATATCATCAACATATTCCCGGGAATTTGACAATCTCGGGACCTTATTTTGACCACCCAGCTTGCCCCGCTTTTTCATCCAATTGTAGAATGTACCGGACTGCACGGAATGAAGCTTTGGTAATATGAGCGCCAGGTCATTGGCACGCTTCGCGTCATAGTCTGAGTTGATTGACCGCAGCGACTGATCCAGGATTATCGTGAACTCGTCAAGGTTTTTGGGTTGCACTTTGAATTCTATTATCCACTCATGACTTCCCTTCTTTCCCTCTTCAAGGTAAATGGGTGCCGCCGTAAAGTTATTGATTTCCGCACCGGTTTGCTCACATGCACGCGTTATGGCCGTCTCTGCATTCTCGATGATCAGTTCCTCACCAAACGCATTGATAAAATGTTTTGTCCTGCCGGAAATCTTGATGCGGAACGGGGACAGCGACGTAAACTTGATGGTATCACCGATATTGTATCGCCACAGCCCCGCGTTCGTGCTGATGATCATGGCATAGTTCCGGTCAAGCTCTACTTCATCAAGACCAACGGCCTGCGGATCGTCGTTTTCCAGTTCATCTGCCGGAATAAATTCATAAAATATCCCGTAGTCGAGCATCAGCAACATTTCATCCTTGTCCGATACGTCCTGGATCCCAAAGAATCCTTCGCTCGCGTTATACGTTTCCCAATACCGCATGGCATTGCTGGGGATCAATGATTGGAACAGGGTCTTATAGGGCTTGAACGATACCGCACCATGAAAGAATACTTCCAGTTGAGGCCATACTTCCAGAATGTTTTGCTTTCCTGCGATCTCAACGATCCGCTGAATGAGCAACAGGGTCCATGTCGGTACACCGGCGATATTCGTGACGTTCACACCGGCTGTCTCCCGGGCCATCTTCTCTATTTTCTCCTCCCAGTTGCCCAGCAGGGCCGTTTCAAGGCTGGGTGTTCTGATGAATTGCGCCCAGTGGGGGAGATTTTTCATGATTACGGCCGATACATCTCCGTAATAGGAGGTCGCACTTGGATTATACTCGTTGATCTGGTGGCTTCCCCCTACGGCCAATCCCTTTCCATCAAACAGTCTTGTTTCCGGAAAATTGTTGACATAAATGGAAAGCAGGTCTTTGCCTCCCTTAAAGTGGCAATCCACCAGCGCTTCCTGTGATACGGGAATAAACTTACTCCGGGCATTGGTCGTCCCTGAAGACTTGGAAAACCACTTTATCTCAGTCGGCCAAAGCACGCCCTGTTCCCCGCGCATAACCCTGTCAATGTACGGAAAGATGTTTTCGTAGCTGTGTACAGGAACCCGCTTGCGGTACTGGCGGTAGTTGCGGATGTCGTTAAAGCCATAAGTCTTGCCAAACTCAGTCTCTTCTCCGGATTGGATCAATTTCCTGAAAAGTTCTTCCTGCACTTCGTGGGGATACTTGATAAAAAGCTCAATCTGATGAATGCGCTTTTTCATTACCCAGGTTAATATGGAGTTGATTAATCCCATCGCCTACCCTGCCAAAAATAACGCAGTTTTATCAATTGTAAATCAACTTCCATATCTACTGATCCGGGGTGGTGATCCTGGCGCGCCGCAATTCAAAATTCTGACCCAGGTACACCTTTCGCACCTGCGGATCGTTGGCAAGCTCCTCGGCCGTTCCCGATTTAAACAGTTTACCATCCACCATCAGATAGGCGCGGTCCGTGATTGACAGTGTTTCATCAACATTGTGGTCGGTAATAAGAATGCCAATATTCCTGCTCTTTAATCTGGATACGATGGATTGGATTTCTTCAACCGCAATGGGGTCAACTCCGGCAAACGGTTCGTCGAGCAATACAAACTTCGGGTCAACGGCCAGCGCCCTGGCGATTTCCGTTCTTCTGCGCTCGCCTCCTGAGAGTGAAACCCCCAGATTGTTCCTCACTTTCTGCAAGCTGAATTCATTGATCAACTCCTCAACCTTGTCCCGTCGCTGTTGCCTGGTATAATCCCGAAGCTCCAGAACAGAAAGAATATTCTCCTCCACACTTAGCTTCCTGAAAACGGAGGCCTCCTGGGCAAGATACCCGATCCCCCTCTTCGCACGCTGATACATGGGCAGCGGCGTTATCTCCTCTTCATCGAGGAATATTCTCCCCTCATTCGGCTTTATCAAACCAACGATCATATAGAAAGAAGTGGTTTTTCCGGCGCCGTTCGGACCCAGGAGTCCGACAATTTCTCCCTGGGCAACCTGCAGTGACACATCATTGACAACGGTCCGTGTCTTGTATTTCTTAACCAGATGGTCGGCCTTAAGTATCATCCGTGCTGATTAATTCCTTTAATATCCTTTGCTCTCAATTGAATGCTTGTCACTCCATTATACGTATTCTCCTCGATAGTAAATACCATGGAAAACCGCTCAAACTCCAACAGTGTTTCATAGTATGGAGCAAGATCAAAGCCAATAACCTGGAAAATGGCATTATTGCTCTCCTGACTGGCGTGAAATCGAATATGCCTCTCCTTAAACCTCGACAGCGAATTGACCACTGAGAGGTCATGCGCAACAAAAACGGGCTGTGGATTTTCGGGTCCGAAGGGCGCCATTTGCTTCATGATATTTACAAACTTATCTGTAATTGCATCGAATGGAAGATCAAGATCAATGTCAATTACCGGAGTGAGCATTTCCGTTGTTATCGACGAAGCCACAACTTCCTCAAAACGTTGCTGAAAGGCCACAAGGTTACCGATATCAAGCGTCAGGCCGGCGGCGTACTTATGCCCACCGAATTTCTCCAACAGGTCACCGCATTCGCAAATTGCGCTGTACAAATCAAATCCGTGAACACTCCTGGCGGAACCGGTAAGTTTGTTGTTGGATTCCGTAAGGATGATCGTCGGGCGATAATACTTCTCCACGCACCTTGCGGCAACAATACCGATAACGCCCTTGTGCCAGGTGTTCTTGAACAGCACGGTCGACTTTGCTGACCGGAACGATTCATTCTCCTCAATCATCGCCAGTGCCTCTTCTGTTATATCGGTATCTACCTGTTTCCTGAATTCGTTATTCAAATTCAATTTCTCCGCGAGCGACCGGGCATCCTCAACATTATCCGCGGCCAGCATATTGACCGCCACACTGCCGTGGTCCACACGACCGGCAGCATTGATCCGGGGCCCAAGGGTAAAGACAATACCCGATATATCAAAATCATTCCTGAGTCCGGCAATTTCCATTAAAGCTTTCAGTCCGGGAACGGGGTCACGATTCAGCTTGAGCAAACCAAAGTAAGCAAGCGTCCTGTTTTCCCCTGTTATCGGAACCACATCCGATGCAATACTTACCGCGACGAGGTCAAGATAAGCGAAGACTTCCTCTTCGGCGCGGTGCCGCCTCGCATAGGCTTGCAGAAGTTTGAAGCCGAGACCGCATCCACTGAGTTCTTTGAACGGGTAGGAACAACTTTCCTGCTTTGGGTCCAGAATAGCGCAGGCTTCGGGAACTGCCGACGACGGCAGGTGATGATCGCATATGATGAAGTCGATGCCGTAATCATTCGCCAGCTTTACCATTTCAAAGGCTTTGATCCCGCAGTCAAGCGCAATGATTAATGTAAACCCATTTGATCGGGCCCATTCCACACCCGCACGTGAAACACCATACCCCTCTGCATAGCGATCGGGAATATAGATCTCGCAATTCCTGCAAAATGATCTGAGGTAACTATAGACCAGGGCAACGGCTGTGGTGCCGTCGACATCGTAATCACCATAGATTAGAATTCTTTCCTCCCCGTTTATGGCAGTCGACAGGCGATCTACTGCCAATGCCATACCTTTCATCAGGAAAGGGTCATGCAGGTTCTGCAAGGAAGGACGAAAGAAGTCGCGCGCTTCATCAAAAGTTTTGATTCCACGCTGGACCAGGATGGAAGCCAGGTATTGATTGATGTTTATCTGCCTCGACAGCGCCTCGATTTCATCACGCGACGGAATTTTGTTGCAGCGCCATCTCTTTTCCATACAATCGGATATAGTGGATTAGTTGATCTCAAAATTCAACGTGCCTTTTTCGCCCGGCTTACCGTTGACTCCGTCGTGGCCGCTGTCCCCGGTCTGACCGTTGCGTTTGTTGGGTGCCAGGCCCGGCGCGCCTGCATAACCCCTTTTACCTCCGAACCCGAAATGCCCGCCTGCGCTTCTGAATCCCATCTGCCTG
>DATBVZ010000269.1:0-6376 GCA_036515095.1 Cyclobacteriaceae bacterium
CAGACTTTCTTGGGTCAATGAATTCAACGGTTGATGCACGGTATCCATTACGCTGTGCAGGTCCCTGCCGGCAGGATCCACATACAACAAGCCGGTGAGAACCTTGCCTTCTCCTTTTGCCTTTTGCATCTGGTTCACCGATGCGTCGCGATCGGTAGGATCCCATTCCCGATTAAGCTTCTGCAGTCCAAGCACCGATCCGTCATGCAAGGTTACGCTGGCGCTGCTTCCTTCCGGGTAGCTTACCGCGATCTCTTTCTCTTCCGGAACAAAATCCAGCGCCGAAGTTGCTTCAATATGTTGACGCACATAGTCGTATGACTTTGTCGATCCGTTATTGTTGTTAAAGGTCACGCAGGGTGAGATGATATCCAGGAAGGCAAACCCCTGATGAGAAATGGCTGCCTTCAGAAGCGGGATCAACTGTGTCTTATCGCCCGAAAAGCTTCTCCCCACAAATGTGGCGCCCAGCGTGATGGCAAGCTCAGCGAGGTCGATCGCCGGGAAAAGGTTTTCAGCACCCGACTTGTTGATGGAGCCGTAATCCGCCGTCGCCGAGTCCTGACCTTTCGTCAATCCGTAACACCCATTGTTCATGACAACGTAAGTCATGTTAAGGTTACGCCTGACCACATGGCAAAACTGTCCCAGTCCGATAGACGCCGTATCGCCGTCACCCGAAACACCAAGATATATCAGATCCCGGTTTGCAAGGCTTGCCCCCGTTGTGATGGAAGGCATGCGACCGTGAACAGAATTAAATCCATGGGAATTGCCCAGGAAATAGGTAGGGGTTTTGGAACTGCAGCCTATCCCGGAAAGCTTCGCCAGCTTATGCGGTTCGATCGAAAGTTCGTAGCAAGCCTGCACGATAGCGGCGCTGATGCTGTCGTGGCCACAGCCGGCGCACAAGGTGGACAACGCTCCCTCGTAGTCGGATTTCACGAATCCGACTGCATTTCTTTTTTGTTCCGGATGACGGAATTTGGGTTTTGCGTAACTCATCCTACTGATAATTTTTGGCTCAGCGTATCGGGTATCCCTACACGCGACAAATGGTCCCTTACCTGGATCACGATGGTGTCTGCAGGAACAGGCATGCCATCGTAGTGCAGAACAGACAACAGGAACTGCGGTGGGAGATTCAGTTCGTTGATCAGCAGGGAGCGGAACTGGGCATCGCGGTTTTGTTCAACGATAAACACTTCCTGATGTGCTTCGAAGAACTTCAATACCGTTTCATCAAACGGGAATGCCCTCACCTGCATGACATCCAGGTAAATGCCCTGACCCTCCAGGATATCGATGGCTTCCATTGCGGAATATCCCGTAGAGCCAAACCACACCAGGCCACAACGGCTGCGGAAGACCGGTTGAAACAACTTCGGTTGGGGCACCAGTGTCTTTGCTGTTTCCCACTTTTTCTGAAGCCGGGTGACATTGCGCACGTAGGCGCCGCCGTCTTCCGTGTAGCGCGCGTGTTCATCGCGCGAGGTACCGCGGGTGAAGAAAGCTCCTTTAGTCGGGTGTGTTCCGGGAAGGGTGCGGTAGCAAATGCCATCGCCGTCAACATCCAGGTAACGGCTAAAGTCGCTCATGGCATCGAGCTCCTCGTAACCCAAAACCTTACCCCGGTCGTATACCCGGCTGTTGTCCCAGGTGAGCGGTTGCGACATATGGTGGTTCATGCCCAGGTCAAGGTCTGACATGACTATGATCGGTGTCTGCAGCCGCTCCGCCAGATCAAAAGCTGTGGCAGTCAGTTCAAAACACTCTGCAGGCGAAGAGGGGAACAACAGCACCTGTTTGGTATCACCATGGGAAGCATAGGCACAGAGCAGGATATCGGATTGCTGTGTTCGTGTTGGCATTCCTGTGGAAGGTCCTCCCCGCTGCACGTCGACCAGCACCAAAGGTATTTCGGCGAAGTAGGCCAGACCCAGGAACTCCGACATCAGCGATACGCCGGCGCCGCTGGTTGAAGTAAAAGCCCGCGCCCCATTCCAGTTCGCCCCAATGACCATGCCTATTGCCGCAAGTTCATCTTCTGCCTGAACGATAGCATACTTTTTCTTCCCGGTGTCGGGATCCACACGGAGTTTCCTGCAGAACTTTTCAAAAGCGTTGACAACAGAAGTGGAGGGTGTGATGGGATACCAGGCCGCCATCGTAGCGCCCGCATATATGGCTCCCAATGCAGTTGCCGTGTTACCGTCGATCAGTATCTGGTCGCCGGTCTTATCCATGCGCTTAACGCGAATGTCGAGGGGATAATCGTAATTTTCTCTCGCGTAGGCAGCGCCCAGTTCCAGCGCCTTGAAATTCGGCGGGATCAATTTCTCATTCTTGCTGAACATCTCCCGCACGATCTGTTGTATGACCTCCATCTCCACATTCAACAGGACGGAAAGCGCGCCCACATACACGATATTCTTGAACAGTTGCTGATGGCGGGGCACCTCGTAGTTATCCATGCAGAGCTGCATCATCGGGATCCCGATATAGTTAATGTCATCGCGAATCAGATCCGGGTGGAGCCTGCGCGTATTGTCGTATACAAAGTAGCCTCCGGGACGGAGCGACACGACGTCCTTGCTGTAGGTTTGCGGGTTAACGGCAACCACAAGGTCGACGCTGTCACGCCGGCCCACGTAGCCATTTTCGTTGATCCTTATTTCGTACCAGGTAGGCAGGCCCTGGATGTTGGACGGAAATATATTCTTCGAGGAAATTGGAATACCCATTCTGAAAATCGCCTTGGCAAACAGATCGTTTGCGCTGGCTGAACCCGTTCCGTTAACATTGGCAAAGCGGATGACCATGTCGTTCACCCTGCACGCATTTATCATAGGATCTTTGTTGTCTTGGTCACGCTATACAAAAACTTCTTCATGTCCCATGCCGAAGTAGGGCAACGCTCGGCACACAGGCCACAATGAAGGCATACATCTTCATCCTTGACCATGACGCGCCGTGTAGGCAACTCCGTGGATACATAAAGATCCTGGGATTTGTTATTGGCGGGCGCCATCAGCCGGTTCCTCAGGTCATCTTCCACACCATTGATGGTAAAGGTGATGGATGAGGTCGGACAAATATCCATGCACGCATCGCATTCAATACAGAGATCGGTGGAAAAAACGGTCTGGACATCGCAGTTCAGGCATCGCTGGGCCTCACGAAAGGCCGTTTCCCGGTCGAAGCCAAGTTCAACTTCCGCCTTCAGGCTTTTTAAGGAAATCTCCTTGCTGGCGTGAGGTACCTTGAATCTCGGATCGTCCGCTACCAGGCTGTCGTATATCCATTCGTGAATGCCCATCTTCTGCTGGTACAGGTTTACGGTGGGAGCAGGACGGTCGAGCACATTCCTGCCGTTGCAGTACTGGTCGATGGAGATGGCCGCCTGGTGGCCGTGGGCTACTGCTGTGATGATGTTTTCGGGACCCAGGGCAGCATCGCCACCGAAGAAGACGTTGGGGATGGTAGACTGGAAACTCACCTTGTTCAGCACCGGGACCTCCCACTTGTCGAATTCAATGCCAAGGTCTCGTTCGATCCAGGGAAAGGCGTTATCCTGGCCAACAGCAATGATCGCGTCGTCTGCTTCAATAAAGACATCGGGCTCCCCGGTAGGCACCAGGGAGCGTTTGCCGTTGGCGTCGTATTCCGCCCTGACCTTGCCAAAGATCATTCCCTTCAGCTTTCCGTTCTCGACGACGAATTCTTTGGGTGGCATATTATTGAGAATGGGGATGTCTTCCGCCTTTGCATCTTCGATCTCCCATGCGGATGCTTTCATGTCCTGGAACGGGCTTCGGACGATGACCTTCACGTCATGGCCACCGAGCCGCCTTGAAGTCCGGCAGCAATCCATGGCCGTATTACCGCCGCCAAGGATAATCACTTTTTTGCCGATCTGCGTAATGTGGCCGAAGGCGACGCTGGCAAGGAATTCAACACCGATATGAACGTTGCCGCCGGCCTCTGTGCGCCCCGGCAGGTTCAGGTCGCGGCCTTTGGGGGCTCCGGTGCCGATAAATACGGCATCATAATCCTGTTGCAGTATTTCCCTGAGGCTTGAGACGTAGTGATTGAAGTGCGTATGGATACCCATACTCATGATGTAGCCGACCTCTTCGTCGAGCACGCTTTCCGGAAGTCTGAAGCCGGGGATCTGCGTGCGCATCATTCCACCCCCTTTGTGCCATTCATCGTACAGGTGGATCTCATAACCCAGTGGCGCCAGGTCTCTGGCCACAGTAAGCGATGCGGGCCCGCCTCCTATGAGGCATATCTTTTTGCCGTTCTTCTTTACTACAGGTAGTGGCATCCGGTTTTTGATGTTGCCCTTATTGTCGGCCGCCACCCTCTTCAGTCTGCATATGGCGACCGGCTCTTCATCGACCCTGCCGCGGCGACAGGCGGGTTCGCAGGGGCGGTCGCACGTGCGGCCCAGGATACCCGGGAAGACATTGGATTCCCAGTTGACCATATAGGCGTCCGCGTATCGTTCGGCGGCAATCAGGCGGATGTACTCGGGAACAGGTGTGTGGGCCGGACAGGCATATTGGCAATCCACTACCTTGTGAAAGTACTCGGGATTACTGATATCAGTAGGTTTCAAGGTCCTGGCAGGTTTTAGGTAAAATTCACAAAAATTCAACTAATATAATGTCAAATTTGTACACATACACACGGGGAACCCCTAAATCGGTTACGGTATTGCTGATTGCAGCCAACTTCCCTTCACCCGGCCTTCAGGATTTGCCTGATTATGTGATGGAAAAACCCGTCTCAGCGTAGGGTAAAGGGTGCGTCATTTTGTCCGGTAATGGCTATCCGCCAACGTGTTTGACACCGGTTCATGCCAATGCCTCCTGGCAGAACGCAATACATTTCTGTACTTCCTTCAGCGCGTCGGATCCATCCGGGATTGGATACTCCAATTCGATGGCAGCCATGAACTTGTAATTTTCAGTTTTCATCAATTGCAGGATTTCGCGCAATGGAGTGTCACCCTGACCCCATGGCACGTTATCGCCGTTGTCTTTCTTGCGGTCCTTAAGATGAAGATTCAGAATTCTATCGTGATGTTTCTTTATCAGGGGAATAGGTGATTCGTTAGTGCCCGCAACATAATGGCCGACGTCGAGATTGATGGCGTTGTAGGGCGAGTAGGTGAGGGCGGCGTCCCAACTATTGAAATTCACTTCCGCATGGTTGTGGTAACCGATCCGCATCTTGTTCTTGTCGGCATAGGGGGCCAGTTTTTTGACCGCTTCATCGGAACGTTCAAGCGTAATCCCGCCGGCGCCCAGTTCGCGGGCGACCCTGAAGCTATAATTCAGTTCCTCTTCCGACATGCGGTCGAGCCGGAACTTGACGATGTCGATGTTCACGCCTTCGCCGTCAAACTTTTTTCGCAGTTGTTTGAATTTGTCCATCGGCACCGATGTTCTCCACTTGCGCAGTTCTTCTGCGTACGCCTTTCGTTCAGCTTGCTGGGCATCGGTAAGTGGTGATCGCTGGAAAGGCGGTCCTTCCGGGGCGCCGGCGAACGCTTCCACAGGTTCGCCCATAAGCTCTACGGTATGGAGTCCGAGTTTTACGAGATAACCCAGCAGGTCATCCACAGTAGATGGCATGCTGCGGAAACTGTACGTGATCACGCCGATGCGCACACTGCCGAAGTCGTGGAATAGCCGGGATGCGTTCGGGGAAGCTCCGGCCCGCCACAGGGGCGCCGGCACTATCAATGTGCCCGCCAGCAGCCCGGCCTGGCTCATAAAATCTCTTCTTTTCATATTGGAGTCGGTGAGTTGTTTGTTGTGTAATCCAAGTTAGCGTAAAATTGTAAATAATGGAAATGGGAGTTGTCAGTACCTTAATTCTTAAGCCTTAGCCAAAAATGGCAAGACTTTAAAAATGAGTAATACAATGTCATGAAGAAAATCAATAAAGAATTGACTCTTGCGGCTTCGTTGTGGGAGTTTCTCTTCCCGGATAAACCTTCATCATGAAGTGATAGCCCGAAGTAAGCTATGCCAATAGGGTTGGCAACCGTGTTTGTAATAATCTGCAAATGCAGAAGGTTTAACCCGCTAATTGCGGTAGTATTTAATATAAAGTTAAACATAAAACTGAGACACTTCCACTTCTACATAAACACATAAACACGTAAACACTTAATGAGCACTCAATCCTAGTAACAAAATTAGTCTGTTTATCCTGTTTGGTTCTGGCTTCGCCAGGTTAGGGGGTCCTGGCTTGTGCGCCATAGAAGGATCGCCCACTGGTCCTTGCCGGTGTTCTTCACCAAGAAGGACCAAATGACCAAAATATTCAGAGAAGTAGTTACTTCTTTCAATCGAGGAAT
>DATBVZ010000270.1:0-2695 GCA_036515095.1 Cyclobacteriaceae bacterium
CGTGCAGGCAGAAGAGTTTGCAAAAGCAATAATTGAAAAGACTCCCGTTCCTACCGGCCTTGAAGATGCTGTTGCCAACATGAAGGTCATCGACGCGATACTCAAAAGTGCGGAATCACAGCGGTGTGTTGCGATCCCTGAGACGGTTACCGAATAAGTTTATTTTCTGCTTCAGGTCCGGGCTGATTCAAGCGCGTGCATGACGTCATAAACGGATTTCGCGCTGGGGAAATAGCCCAGGATTTTCAGAATGACACTGTCGACCAGCGTATCGGGACAGGAAGCACCGCTGGTTACCACGATGTGTACGGGATCCACGGGAGGAATGAAATCCTTTGACACTATTTTTTCCTTGCGGTGAATATCAAAATGGTGGATTTCGTTCTTCGCTTTGATTTCCTTTTCCGAGTCTATAAAAAAAGTCGTGAAGGCCCGTTCACACAACTCTACGATATGAGAAGTATTTGAACTGTTATAGCCACCAACTACCACAGCAAGATCTGCACCCGTTTCAAGGAGCATATAGGTTGCCTCCTGGTTGTCGTTGGTTGCGTAGCATAGGGTGTCTCGCGTATCGGCAAAATGTTCTTTCAGATTTTCTTGGCCGTAGATGTCGATCATTTGCTGCCTGAAGTAGTCTGCAATGGTCTGCGTTTCCGATGCGAGCATCGTAGTCTGGTTGACAACGCCCACACGCTGCAGATCCCTTGCAGGATCAAATCCCTCCGAATGCCGCCAGGCAAACTCTTCGTAAAATTCGCTCTTACTCTTTGTGCCGAGAATGTAGTCACCCAGCCGCTTCGCTTCTTCAAGATCCCGAACAATTACCGAGTGCCCATGATTCGCGCTGTGCGAGAAGGTGGCCCGGGTCTCTTCGTGCCTTGGTTTACCGTGTATGATAATGGTGTAGTTGGAGGTGGCAAGCTTTTCCGACCTGTTCCAGACCTTTTCCACGAAGGGGCAGGTCGTGTTGTACTGTTGTACCTGCACGCCCCGCTGCTTCAGCTGATGCTCGACTTCAAGCGTAGTGCCGAATGCAGGAATAATCACAATGTCCTCCGTATTGATCTCTTCCCACGGTATGAACTGGGTTCCGTCAGTGTCCATAATAAACTGCACGCCGCGTTGTCGGAGATCGTTGTTCACCTCCTGATTGTGGATCATCTGGCTCAGGAGCAGCACGCGTTTGTCAGGGTTTTCCTCCAGTGCCCTGTAGCTGATTTCAATGGCATTTTCGACACCATAGCAGAAGCCGAAATGGCGCGCCAGGGAGAAACTGACAGGTCCGAAGTCCAGACGGGATGGGCTGAAATCCTGTTTCCGGGGATCCTGAAGTCTCCGGATCTCCTTGATCCTTCCGGTGATGGTGGATCGGTAGTATGCGGGGATGTCAAACCTTTTTATGGTCTTTGGTTTTGGATTGCCGGTACAAATTTAGCATAATGTCTGATCACACGAACGTTGAATTTGGAGGCAAAACGAGGAGGGCATGAAAATTCCTTCCGAAGAATAGCGGTGTGATCAGGTGTTCAACGGGGCAACCGGAAGATAAAAAACCAGAAATACCCTGGAGTGTTTCTGGTCACAGGGCTTCAGGCAGCCTTGGAAAGATTATCTTCGTTTACTGTGTTCTTTCTTATTTCTTTTTTTTCGAGGTCAAACCACATGACCTCGACCGTTTTGTTCTTGATGTACCTCAAAACTTCCATCACTTTCCCGTCAATTTTACTCCTCACGCGTTCGCCTTTTTTAAAAAGTCTTCTTCTCATATTAAAACTACTGGGTTATGTTACATTCGGAATGAATATAGGAATTCCCGGGGAAAATCCTCGTAAGTCCCTGAAAGCGTTACTATTTCACCGGCCTTAACTTTCTCAAGCAAGGCGTTCAGTTCCTTAACGTTCTTAACTGGAACATCATTTATTTTGGTAATTATGAAGCCGTTGCGAATATCCGTGTACCTGGATAGTTTCCCATTACCGATATCCTTAACGCGAACACCATTCTTCAGGTCAAGTTTATTAAGCACCTCCTGACCAACTTCCTCAACCTGGATATTGAGGGCTGCAACGCCCTTGCGTTCTTCCAGCTTGACTGGCGTGACACCACCGTCGCGATTCTTCAAGGTCACGTCATAGGGAATCTCCTTGCCGTTGCGGTTTACGACGATTTCAATCTTATCACCCGGACGATGGCGACCGATGGTCTCAATAAGGGCCGAACTGGAAAGGATGGGGACATCGTCTATTTTGGTAACGACATCACCTTCCCTGAGCCCCGCCTCCCTGGCTGCGCTGTTCTCGGCGAAAGAGGAGACATAGGCACCCTCGTTTACAGCAAGATCATGCTGCCCGACAAGTTCGCTGTTGACACTGGTGATGGCGACACCGAGCCAGCCGCGCTGAACTACGCCGTAATTGAGGAGGTCCTCAACAATTTTGCTTACGATGTTGGATGGCACGGCAAATCCGTATCCCGAATACGTGCCTGTAGGACTGGCAATAGCCGTGTTGATTCCCAACAAGCCGCCACTAAGGTCTACCAGTGCGCCGCCGCTGTTGCCGCGATTGATGGCCGCATCAGTCTGGATGAATGACTCGATGGCCGTATTGCCCTGTTCACTTGACCGGTCAATTATGTGGATGCTCCGGCCCTTGGCGCTCACGATGCCTGCTGTGACGGTTGAATTTAAGTT
>DATBVZ010000271.1:0-2688 GCA_036515095.1 Cyclobacteriaceae bacterium
AGCTGATTGACATTGTGAAGTCATCCGGTTTTGAAGGCTACATAGGCATCGAGTTTGAAGGGAATACCCAACCGGAGGAGGAGGGTATCCGAAAGACAAAACTGTTGCTGGAAAAATATTTGTAGAAGAGGGATTTGACTAATATGCCAATCTGTTCTGCCCATCCACGGCGAAGCTTTAATCCTGAAACTCGTTGAGTTTCTCTGTGGCGTGCCCGGAGCATTGAAACCTTATTACCTACGGTTCTATGAGATCTTTGATGATTCTGGTAGCCGGTCCTTACCGATCAGGTACAAACGACGACCCCGAACGGATCGCGGCGAATGTAGAACACATGTGCGCGGTCGCGCTGGAGCTTTACCGGATGGGACACTTACCGGTACTTGGTGAGTGGTTTGCTTTGCCGCTTATTGAGCAGGCCGGTTCCGGGCAAACGGGTGACCGCATTTTTAACGAGATATTCCATCCCATTGCTATCCGGCTCATCGACCATTGCGATGCGGTGCTGCGGATCGGGGGTCCGTCGGCAGGAGCGGACGCGATGATCCAAGTTGGCAGGGAGAAAGGGAAAACCATATTTCTTAGTAGGGAGGACATTCCTGAGGTTTCATAGTTTGGCATATGGCCCAATCTTTACTCCAACAGATCACTTCGCATCTTCCCCGGCTGGAGAGGCTGCTTTTGATTGTCCTCGTACTGGGTATCGCATCGACGTTTGTCAGTAGTGTAGGAAGCCTGATTGTAAACGTATCGATCGCCGGGCTGGCCATGACGTTCTTTCTGTATGCCTGCAAGCCGCTGGAAAGAGGAATCACCGCCAGTGATGAGTCTGCATTCAGGGATGCGGTGGCGCGTGGGGTAGTTCCCAGGGTGCTCTGGATCAGCTGTGCCGTTTCAGCCATGGGAGTACTGTTCTTTCTGCTCAGGATGAATAGAGAATCCTCTGAAAGGATGTTGTTGATAGGTTGCGTATCAATTCTGGCGGCCCTGCTCGCACTTGGCATTTTGCGCATTGGGGGAACCCGGCATCTCAATGCCGTAGAACCTGTATTATTGCGGGCGGTCCCCTTGCTCCTCATTGACTGCTACTTGTTGTTTGGACAACGGCTATTGTTCAATTAACGATCGGGTAAAGCGTTGCAAATCGACGGATGCAGAAATTCGCATTTATCGGGTATACCAGGAGAGGTGCGGCATTTGCGTGGAATACACATTCCCCCTGCCGAATATTCCGGTTGAATTAAGTACAATAAGTTTCTATATTCACATAGTTTTTTCAATCGTGCTACTATGGAAAATTACGGTTATTCAAAATTTCAAATGATAGCGCTTGTCGGACTGAGGCTGCTGATCGGCTGGCATTTCCTATACGAAGGGGTGGTAAAGCTCCTGAATCCCAATTGGTCGTCGGTAGGCTATTTAATGGGGGCCCAGGGGCCATTTGCCGGCCTCTTCCATGGGATTGGTGAGAATGCGACCATGCTGGGGATCTCGGATTTTGTAATCATCTGGTCCATGATCTTCATCGGCCTCGCCCTGATCTTTGGATTTCTGTTAAAGCCGGCTGCTGTGATCGGCATGTTCCTTCTGGCCCTTTTCTACCTGGCCTATCCTCCCTTTCCGGGAATAGAAATCGATGCCCCTGCGGAAGGAAGTTATATCATTGTCAACAAAAACCTCATCGAGCTTTTTGCCCTGATGGTCGTTATGGCTTTTCCTACCGCACAGTATTATGGCATTGAGCGATTCTTCGTGAAGTCGGCGTCTGTACCTGTTACCAACTGAAGACACTAAAACTATGAGCGAACAACAAGACAAAAAAGGATTCACCCGGCGTGATCTGATCAAAGGTCTCGTGGGTTTACCTATCGTGGGCGGCCTCTTTGCGGCTGCATCGGCGCGGTATTCCTCAGACAACAAAGTGAAGGAAACCATTCTCTCTGAACTGAACATCAATGCAGTTGCTCCGCCATCATCCGGACCCATGTCTGGGGATGCCATACGGCTTGGTCTTATCGGCTTCGGGATACGCGGCAAGCAACTGATGCGCGCATTGGGATTTGCCGACAAGGAATGGAAAGAAAGTATGGCTGCCGCCGCAGCGAAAAATTCAAACGACTCACGGCTCAAAGATTTCGTGGAGCAGGAAAACCTCAATGTGCAGATCCGCGGGGTATGCGATGTTTTCGATACGTATGCCGAAATGGCTGTGGAGACGGGCACTGTGGACGGGAACAAACCCATACGTTATCGTACCTACGAGGAGATGATTGCTGCGCCGGATATTGACGCGATCGTCATCGCAGCACCCGATCACTGGCACGCACCCATGGCAATGGCCGCCGCGCGCGCCGGCAAGCATGTGTACGTTGAAAAACCCATGACCCATAACCTTTCGGAAACCTACGAACTCTACAATACCATTCATGAAACCGGGGTGGTGCTCCAGGTTGGCCACCAGCACCGCCAGACACAAAGTTTCCTTACGGCTATTGACGCTATCAACAAGGGCGTGCTGGGGCATATCAGCCTGATCCAGACCAACACAAATCGCAATGACGACAACGGCGCCTGGCAGTATGACATACACGAAGCTGCCAATCCTCAGACGGTAGATTGGAGCCAATTCCTGGGCAATGCGCCCGAGATACCATACAATGCCGAGCATTTCTTCCGGTGGAGAAAGTG
>DATBVZ010000272.1:0-4933 GCA_036515095.1 Cyclobacteriaceae bacterium
CTTTCCCCGATCAACAGCGAAGGCAACAATTGGTACAGGCGTTCGAACTTTGCAAGGAACAGCCGGTCTATGCGTCCGTTGTCTATCCCCAGCTTCAATTGAACCTGCAACCGTTGCTCAATGAAAAACTCAACCCAGGCATCCCGCATCGCATTGAATTGATGCAACGATCCCATGTAGTTGTCATGGGTAAGTCCATAGGCCGCACTCCCTATCCTGTGCAGCCCGGCAAGCCGCTCACCCAACAGTTCCCAATAATCGGAAGCACGGCTGGCCGACGGTATGAATTCCATCACGATAAACTGCCAGCCTCCCCTTTCACCCGTGCCGCTCACCCTGGGAATTCGTATGGCGCCGGCCGCGCGAAGCATATCCAGGCCCCTTGCCTCGGAAGTGAACATTCCCGGAAGGCCATCGATCCTGTTCCACTTGATAAAGAGATCGCCCTTACCGGTGCCCAGCCTTCCGCCGTGATTGATACAACCGCCTCCCGTGGGTGAGTATCGCATGAGGGAGACAGGTTCTCCCTGACTCTTACCTATGATTTCGCGTGTGGCGTCGAGGACAGGTTTGGGTATTTGGTTCACGTCACCGGTTGATCAACCCGATCTTTCCTTTAATTCCAACATAGAAGCTGACTGGCATAGCAGGGTTGTAGAATCTCCCGCCGAATGCATTCAGGTCATGGCCAAGGCTGTACTTTTCATCAAGAACGTTGTCAACCCCCGCAAAAAGGTTAATGGGGAAATCCCCCTCCAGCACAAATCGGTAGCCCGCCTTAATACCCAGCAACGAGTATGGATCAGCAAATTCACTGTTGGCGTCATTGAGCGGAATGCGGTCAGTGTAGGTAAAGGTGATGTTCGCGTACAATCCATTCTTTACCATTAGGTCGACCCCGGCGGAAAGTATGTTGGGTGATACTCCTGTGAGTTTATTACCGCTGTAGTCGTTTACATCCTGCGTATAATCAGAAAATCGATAGTGATTCAGGCTGTAGGAGAGCCACGGGGCCAAAGAAAGAAAAGGACTATCCCTATTTTGTGCAGCGTTCCAGGATAAAGATACCTCCAGCCCCTTCTGGTCGGTCTTGCCCGCATTAACGAAATAATCGGCGTCATCGCTAGTGCGACGCACCACAATTGTTTCGGTCAGCCGGAAACTGTAGGCCACGACATCAAATTGTAATGCGTTCTTATAAAGGCTACCCCGGAAGCCAATCTCGAAATTGGTTCCTTCTTCAGGGTTGATCGCATCATTGAATGTTGCCGTTGAAGGATAAAGTTCTGCAACCGTAGGAGGAGAAAATCCCCGGCTGACACTTGCGTGAACGGAAGTGTTTTCCGTTATTCTTTTCAGCACCGCAACCCGGGGTGAAAATACAGGATCAAACTTCTTGCGTTGATGAAACGGCGGCAGGTCGGAAAGCCGCTGATAGCGCACGTCTACAAAATTCATGCTTCCGCCTGCCGTTAAAAAGAAATCGTAGGGCAGGTAGAATTCAAGTTGGGTGAATGCAAGTGCGGATGTTGAAATAATCTCATCGTTATTTTGCAGTGATCCTGACTGTCCCCGGTTGTTGTCGTATACGCTGATCGGGGAAAATCCATGCTGGAACTCGATACCGAAATCGAGCTTACCGCCGTTGAAGGCAAACTGCGTATTGCTCCTGCCGCCGAAACTCATTTCCACCCTCTTTTCATAGTTGCGTATAGCCGGATTATCAAATTGGGAGTGGGTTCCATATACACCCGTGGAGTTGGACCATCTTGAATTCCACCGGTACTGATGGGCAAAGCCTCCGTAGAAGGTCTTGTTATAAACGGCCGCCCGTTGTTCTTCCGCGCCGGGGTTCGGTCCCGCGGGCGGTCTTGCCTGCCCGGGGTCTTCCCTGAATTCGTTTTCCGTTAGTCCTCCGGGGGTTTCATAGAACAGATCGGCATAGAAAAGGTTCACTTCAATCTTCCGTTCGTCACTCACACGAAATTTTCCCAGCGCATGCACGACGTCGCGGCTCATTTGGGTTTGACGCCGGTATCCATCGGACTGCAGATGCGCGTATCGCAATGCGACCTCGGATCCGTTGGTGATACGCTGCACTTCCGCGGTATACCGCAACGAGCCGTAACTTCCGGCTGTCGCAGAAAACCCTGCCGAGGCACCCTCATCACGGGGGACTTCGCTTCTCATGAGCACCACCCCGCCAGTACCGGCACCGTAGAGACTGCCCCCGGGCCCTTTGATCACCTCCGCATTTTGTATCGATCCAAAATCCAGCAAATTCAGATACGTGTTACCTCCGGGGTCCGTCAAAGGCAGGTCGTTCCAATAAACCTTTACATTCCGAAGTCCGAAAGGCGAACGCAACGTGCTGCCACGAATGGACAGCCGGTAGCTTCCTGGCGAGCGTTCTTCCATGCGAACGCCGGGCAGCGTGTTAATTGCCGGGAGGAGCGATGAATTGTTGCCGCGTTCGAAAACACGTTCACCAATGACCCCTACCGAGGCCGGTACGTCCAGCAGTCTTCGCTCATGCTGGTATGCCCGGATTGTAATTGCATTCAAAAGAATGGTGGAGTCATTACCGGAATCACCTGCCGGCTGGGAAAACGCTGCCATCGCCGGCAGCAGTAAAATAATGACCAATAGAATCCGCATCATTACGGAAAGGTAGGAAGTAAAATTTAAATCGGGGGAGGAAGGTTACAGCCGAGGATTCAATTTCAGCAGGAATGGATAATTGTGTATCTTCAAGGAAATGAACGCACATGGTCCGAATTCTTTGCGTCTTCATATTCCTGACGAGCGTAGTGGTGCAGGCTCAGGTCCGCGGCAAATACACGGCACTCCCTCCGGAGCTTGGTAATTTTGAGAAATCGGAATGGCATTCCGGTTATGAGCGATTATCGTACAAACCTGTATTTGCCCCGTTTCTTGCCTTGTATCAGCTTCCGGGCAGAGGAGAAGCGTACTGGCAGGGATTGGTAATTACCAGGACATCGCCAGGCAAGTTCTTTGCCAGCACGTACTTTTACGACGTGCAGGGGAACCTGAGGGAGACCAGATCTTACTTTAACATCAAAAAACGAGGACAGCTCACCAACTGGAAAATACAAATTCCATCACAGCATACAAGTCCTGTTCTGGTGCACACCTTTTGACTAACGTATTCCGGGTTTTGATGGGATTTGGCAGGTATGATCTTAGTTTCCTTTAACAACCACGCCGCATCCTACTCTTGCCCCTGCATTACCAGCCGGTTGGGAGACAAAATCATCGGGGCTTGCATGAATTATCACGGCCTTGCCGATTACGTCAGTTGCAGTTGAGGTGCCTATGGTCCACTCTTCCGCTGTGATCTCAAGGGTACCCGTTCCGTCATCTCCGACTTCAAGATTCGCGATATCACCGGCATGGAATTCTCCGCCGCTCTCCCGGTTGCCGTGAGGTTCTTCCATGGGATTCCAGTGTGGACCTGCTGAAGTTGCATCAGGTGCGGTGCAATCGCCCGACTCGTGCAAATGTACCGCATGCGTGCCCGGCGTTGCGCTTTGTACCGTAAGGGTCATTTTTACACCACCACTGGTTTCTTCAAACACCGCTTCGCCCGTAAGTGTACTTCCGCTCGCGCTCTGAATTTCAGCCCTTGCTGTATTTTTTTTAGTTGCGCATGAAAAGTACCCGGCTATTACGGACACAAGCACCAACAGAGAAATTCTTTTTAAAGCTTTCATAACATACATTTTTTACCACCCGTGAAATCAGGCATTCAATAATTTGAAAGGTTGAAGTTATAATAAACCGGGGAATTATTGGATCATATTCAGGTTTAAATACGATCATTTTGTGGCTCTCCGGCGTGTTTTTCACGGCTTAATAGCGTATCTATCGGCTTGATTTATCGAGTCGTCATATCCGCCGGTGGTATCCGAAAGGCAGCGCACATATAGTCTGTTTGCACAGGGTATTGCCTTGTGTTTCCTGGGTGCAGTGTGCTTCTCCACAAAAGCAATAATCGTTAAGCTTGCCTACCGGGAAACACAGGTAGACCCGGTGTCATTGCTGGCTTTGCGAATGTTGTTTTCAATGCCCTTTTTCCTGATCTCGGCGGCGGTAAGTTCTGCAAGGCGGTCGAATGTCAGGTTCACACCCGGTCAATGGATGTCTGTTGCTTTAATCGGCTGTCTGGGGTATTACGTCAGCAGCCTCCTGGACTTTGTCGGCCTGAGGTACATTTCCGCCGGCATGGAGCGACTCATCTTGTTCATTTACCCTACGCTTGTATTGCTGCTCGCCGCACTGATTTATGGGCATCGCGTTCATCCAAGGCAGTGGATTGCACTCCTTATTACGTATGCAGGGCTGGTGCTTGCCCTTACGGGCGAATTGAAGATTGACGCGCACGACAACGCGTTCTATTTCGGTTCATTCATGATTTTTGGCTGCGCATTTACTTATGCCGCCTATATCGTCGGAAGCGGCAGACTTATTCCTGTTATTGGTGCAGCAAAGTTCAACAGCTATGCGATGAGTTTTGCATGCGCCGCGGTACTGATCCACTTTTTAGTGGTCAATGAGAAATCGCTGCTGGAATTTGAACTGCGGGTTTACTCGTACAGCGTACTGATGGCCATTGTATCGACCGTTATCCCTACCTACCTTATTTCTGCAGGAATCCGTCTTGCCGGATCCGGTAATGCAGCCATAGTTGGCAGTGTTGGACCCGTTTCAACGATCATTCTGGCGTACTACTTTCTCGGCGAGTCATTCTCACGTCTTCAGGTTCTGGGCACTCTGCTGATCCTTGGAGGTGTTTGGGTAATCAGCACACGGGCGGCCGGCCGGGCTCCGATGCGGCAGTGAAGTATTCCGCTTAAGGACTGAATTTTACCGGATGGGCATGGACACTGTGCTTCATGGCGCCGACGACCCG